>NZ_WVTE01000074.1:0-10539 GCF_009939605.1 Rhodococcus sp. YH1
CGTCGGTCTTGGTTCGCTGTTCGAACAGCTCGAGGACGCCGCCGGGCAGATGACGCCGGAGCTGTACCAGGCGGCGACGGCGACTCTGTTCGGGTCCGACGCTATGCGCCTGGCCGGTATCGCCGCCTGTCGAGCAGCGCCACGGCCTCTCTCTTCCCGACTACCACGCTCTGTGGCGGTGGTCCGTCGACGACCTCGGGCGGTTCTGGCAGGACGTGTGGGACTGGTTCGACGTGCGGTCGCGCACCGATCCGGGACCGGCGCTGGCCGACGCCTCGATGCCCGGGGCGGTCTGGTTCCCCGGGGCGCGACTGAACTACGTGGAGCAGGCCCTGCGGCACGCGCGCGACGACCGCCCGGCGATCGTGTACGTCGGCGAGGACGGGGAACGCACCGAGCTGGGCTGGGCCGAACTGCGCAGGCAGGCGGCCGCGCTGGCCGCCACGCTGCGCGAGCACGGCATCGGCGTCGGTGACCGCGTCGTCGGCTACCTGCCGAACATCCCGGAGGCCGTGGTCGCGCTGCTCGCCACCGCGAGCATCGGCGCCGTGTGGGCGGCCTGCGGCCAGGACTACTCGGCCCCCGCAGCCCTGGACCGGCTCGGGCAACTCGACCCCGCTGCCCTGATCACCGCCGACGGCTACCGGTTCGCCGGCCGCACCCACCCCCGCGCCGAGGCGGTCGGCCGGCTGCGGGAGGGGTTGCCGTCGCTGGCGCTGACCGTCGTGGTGCCCCGGCTCGGTGGTCCGCGGCAGGACCTCGAAGGCGCGCTCACCTGGGAGGCGGCGACCGTCGGGGCCCAACCCCTCGACCCCGAGCCGGTGCCGTTCGACCATCCGTTGTGGGTCGTGTTCTCCTCCGGGACCACCGGCCTGCCGAAGGGCATCGTGCACGGGCACGGCGGGGTGGTGCTCGAGCATCTCAAGGCGGTCTCGCTGCACACCGACCTCGGGCCCGACGACACCTTCCTCTGGTACACCAGCCCGAGCTGGATGATGTGGAACTTCCAGGCGGCCGGGCTGCTCGTCGGGGCCACGATCGTCTGCTACGACGGCAGCCCGTCACACCCGCGGGTCGACCGGCTGTGGCGGATCGCCGCGGAGGAACGGGTCACCGTCCTCGGCACGAGTCCCGGCTACGTGCTCGCCTGCATCAAGGCGGGCGTCGTACCCCGGCGGGACCACGACCTGTCCGCGTTGCGGGCCGTCGGGGTCACCGGGTCCACGCTGCCCGCGTCCTCGTCGCGGTGGCTGGCGGAGAACGTCGGCGAACACGTCCCGGTGATGTCCATCACCGGCGGCACCGACGTGGTGTCGGCCTTCGTCGGCGCGGTGCGCACCGTCCCGGTGTGGCCGGGCGAGCTGTCGGTGCCGTACCTCGGCGTCGCACTCGACGCGTACGACGAACACGGCCGCCCGGTCCGCGGCGACGTGGGGGAGCTCGTGGTGACCGCACCCATGCCGTCGATGCCGGTCCGTTTCTGGAACGACCCGGACGGGCACCGCTACCGCGAGGCGTACTTCTCCGTCTATCCCGGGGTGTGGCGGCACGGCGACTGGATCACGATCACCGGGCGCGGGACCGTGGAGATGCACGGGCGCTCCGACTCGACGCTCAACCGGCACGGCGTCCGGATGGGCAGCGCCGACATCTATCAGGCCGTCGAGAAACTCCCGGAGGTCGTCGAGGCGCTCGTGATCGGCGCCGAGCAGCCGGACGGCGGCTACTGGATGCCGCTGTTCGTGGTGCTCGCCGACGGGGTCGAGCTCGACGACGAGCTGCGGGAGAAGATCCGCGCGGTCATCCGGGAGCAGGCCTCGCCGCGGCACGTCCCCGACGACATCGTCGCCGCCCCCGGTGTGCCGCACACCCGCACCGGCAAGAAGCTCGAGGTGCCGATCAAGCGGCTCTTCCAGGGCGCCGACGCGGCGCGCACGGTGGATCGCAGCGCGGTCGACGCGCCGGAGCTGCTCGACTGGTACGCGGGGCAGCGGAAGGAGCCGCGGTGACCCGCGTCACCGGACGGCGCATCCGGTGGGGTGAGCCTGATTGGACATCCGTCCTGCTCGGGTGATCCGATGGCCGCATGGACGTCGCGATCAAGATCTTCCTCATCCTGCACTTCATCGGCCTCGCCGGGATCATCGGCTCCTGGCTCGCCGTGATCAAGGAACCGCGCGTGGTGGCCGGCATGCTGCACGGCGCGATCCTGCAGGTGGTGACCGGTCTCGCACTGGTCGGGCTCAACGAGGCGAACGACGCCGACCTGAACCACATGAAGATCGGTATCAAGCTCGTCGTCGCCGTCGTCATCCTCGTCCTCGCGATCGTCGGCATGAAGAAGGAACGGCAGAACCCGGGCTCGACCGCCGCCCTCGCACACGCGGCCGGTGCTCTCGGTGTCCTCAACGTCGTCATCGCCGTGCTGTGGTGACGGCTCCGACACCCCCGGCGGCGAAGATGAAGCCGACCTTACCGACCCTGTAGATTGGTCCGGTGCGCAAGTCACGCGGCCGGAAGGCGACCGGCGAGTAACCTGCTCGGGCAGCTCCGCGCCGACAGGCGGGGGGATCGTTGTCCCGGCGGGTCTCGCGGCGTTCGCGCCGTTGTCCGCCGTGTAACGCTCCTCCCCTGAACTGCAGATATACCTGAGCACGGTGCTCGCCCGGGCCACCGGGCGCGACGGTCGGGCCTGCGTCCGACGGTGAGAGAGAGGTTGGGGTTTGGACTCGCTGGGTGTCGGCGGATCGGGTGCGACGAACACGAACGCGGCGAACGTGCCGGACGGTGCCTTCCCCCTCTCCCCGGCGCAGCTCGGGATGTGGTTCGCGCAACACGTCGATCCTTCCGTGCCCGCGAACATCGCCCAGTACGTCGAGCTCGTCGGCGACCTCGATGTCGACCTGCTCCGGGAGTCCAGCGCCCGCGCCGCCCTCGAGATGGGGTCCGGCTTCCTGCGCTTCCTCGAGGTCGACGCGCAGCCCTACCAGCTGGTCGATCCCAGCCTCGAGGCGCCGCTCGGGTTCGTCGACCTGCGGGCGGCGGAGAACCCTCGCGAGGCCGCGCTCGAATGGATGCGCGCCGACCGCAGCACGCCGGTCGACGTGCTCAAGGACCGGCTCATCGTGGCCACCGTCCTGCAGATCGGCGAGCGCCGCTACTTCTGGTACAACCGCGTCCACCACCTCGCCCTGGACGGTTTCGGTGCCGCCACCTTCATGACGCGCATCGCGGAGCTCTACACCGCCGCCGTCGAAGGCGCCGAGCCCAGCCCCAACAAGGCCTCGGACGTGCGCACCGTGTACGAGGCCGAGATCGCGTACCGGAACTCACCCCGGTTCCACACCGACCGCGAGTACTGGTCGACGGTCATCGAGGGCATCGAGGAACCCACCAGCCTGGCCGGCCGCACCGCCCCGCCGGCCCCCGTCAGCCGGATCGACAGCGCCGCCCTCGGCGACCGCGTCGAGCGGCTCGTCGACAGCTTCACCGAACGCGAGAACACCAGCCTCGCGACCGCGGTCATCGCCGCCTTCGCCGCCTACATGGCCCAGATGACCGGCCGCACCGACGTCGTGCTCAGCCTGCCCGTCGCCGCGCGGACCACCGCGGTGCTGCGCCGGTCCGGCAGCATGGTCTCCAACGTGGTGCCGTTGCGGCTCGACGTGGACTCCGGCACCACCGTGCGGCAGCTCGTGGAGGCGGCCACCGCCGCGGTCTCCGGTGCGCTGCGGCACCAGCGGTACCGCCACGAGGACATCGTCCGCGACGCCGGCAACGCGGCCGGCGGCCGCTCGACGTTCTTCGGGCCGTGGATCAACATCATGCTGTTCGACAACGAGGTCCGCCTCGGCGACATGGTGGGACGGATCAACATCCTGTCCACCGGTCTCATCGAGGACCTCGGCGTCAACGTCTACAAGAGCGGCGGCACGCACACCCACATCGACTTCGAGTCCAACCCCAACCTCTACGGCGCGCAGGAGTCCCGTGCGCACCACTCCCGGTTCGTGGAGTTCTTCGACCGGTTCGTCGCCTCCGATCCCGACCGGCGCGTCTGGGACCTGCCCCTCGGAACGGGCACCGAGACCGCCCAGGTGCTCACCGAGTGGAACCGCACCGAGCACCCCCTCGACCACCGCACGCTGCTGGAGGCGTTCGAGGAGCAGGTGGCGCGCACACCGGACGCCCCGGCCCTCGTGTACGAGGGCGAGAGCCTGACGTACGCCGAGTTCGACGCCCGCGCGAACGCGCTCGCGCGGCTGCTCGTCGCCCGCGGCGTGGGACCCGAGTCCCTGGTCGGGCTGTCGGTGCGGCGCTCCCTGGAACTGCTCGTCGGCATGTACGCGATCGTCAAGGCCGGCGGCGCCTGGGTGCCGATCGACCCGGACCATCCCGCGGACCGGACCGCCTACATCCTCGAGACGGCCCGGCCCGTCTGCGTGGTCACGACCGCGCGCGACGAGGCGGACCTGCCTGCCGGCCTCGACGTGGTCGAGATCGACCGCCTCGACCTCACCGGCCTGGACACGCGCCCGCTCGCCGACGCCGACCGGCTCGCGCCGGTGCGCCTCGACACCACCGCCTACGTCATCTTCACCTCCGGCTCCACGGGGCGGCCCAAGGGCGTCGCCGTCACCCACCGGGCGATCGACAACCAGATCCGGTGGATGAACGACCAGTACGCGCTGTCGGCGTCCGACGTGTACCTGCAGAAGACCGCGACGACGTTCGACGTGTCGCTGTGGGGCTTCTTCATGCCGCTGCGCGTCGGTGCGACCCTGGTCGTCGCCACCCCGGACGGCCACCGCGACCCGATGTACGTGGCCGACAAGATCGCCGCGCACGGCGTCACCGTCACCGACTTCGTCCCGTCGATGCTCACCGTGTTCGTCGCCAATGCCCGCCCCGGCTCGTGCGACACGCTGCGGCACGTGTTCGTGATCGGCGAGGCCCTGCCGGCGGAGACGGCCGCGGCGTTCGCCCAGTTGTGCAACGCGCAGCTGCACAACCTCTACGGACCCACCGAGGCCGCGGTCTCGATCACCTACCACCGCGCCGGACCCGAGGACGTGACCACCGTCCCGATCGGCGTGCCGCAGTGGAACAGCCGCGCCTACGTCCTCGACCACCGGCTGCGCCCTGTGCCGCCCGGCCGGCCCGGCGAGCTGTATCTCGCCGGTGTCCAGCTCGCGCGCGGTTACCTGCGCCGCCCCGACCTCACCGCCGACCGGTTCCTCGCCGATCCGTTCGGTGCGCCCGGCGACCGGATGTACCGCACCGGCGACCTCGTGCTGTGGCGCCTCGGCGCGGACGGTGGCGGATACCTCGACTACATCGGCCGCACCGACTTCCAGGTCAAGTTCCGCGGCCAGCGGATCGAGCTGGGCGAGATCGAGACGGTCCTGCTCGCCGCCCCGGAGGTGTCGCAGGCCGTCGTGCTCGTGGTGCCCACGGCGACGGGCGACCAGCTCGTCGGCTACCTCGTCGCCGCCCCCGGGCACGCGATCGACACCGAGGCGCTGACCGAGGCGCTCGGGCGGGCGCTCCCGTCGTACATGGTGCCGGCCTCGCTGATGGTGCTCGAGGCGTTCCCGCTCAACACCAGCGGCAAGCTCGACCGCAAGGCCCTGCCCGAGCCGGTGTTCAACAGCGCCCGCATGTTCCGGGCGCCGCGCACCGCCGCCGAACGGATCGTGGCCGAGACGTTCTCCGAGGTGCTCGGGGTCGCCGAGGTGGGCCTCGACGACGACTTCTTCGAACTCGGTGGCAACTCGCTCGTCGCCACTCAGCTGGTGTCCCGGATCGGCTCCGCACTCGACACCCAGGTGCCGGTGCGGGTGCTGTTCGAGTCCTCCACCGTCGTGGGTCTCGCCGCCCGGGTGGCGCGCCAGTCCGGGTCCGGGGCCCGCCGGCCGCTCGTGGCGGGCTCGCGGCCGGACGTGCTGCCGCTCTCGACGGCGCAGCAGCGGATCTGGTTCCTCAACCGGTTCGACGTCGGCACCGCCGCCTACAACCTGCCCTTCACGGTGCGGCTGACCGGTCCGCTCGATCCCGCTGCCCTCGACGCCGCCTTCGGCGACGTCGTCGCCCGGCACGAGACGCTGCGCACCGTCTACCCGGCGGTCGACGGCGAACCGCAGCAGGTGATCCTGCCGGTCGAACACGTCGACAGCCGTGTGCCCGTCCTCGACGTCGCCGCGTCCGATCTGCTCGCCCGGGTCGTGGCGCTGGCCGAGCGCGGATTCGACGTCACCGTCGACCTGCCGTTCCGGATCGCGCTGTATCGCCTGGCGGACGACGAGTTCGTCCTGGCGATGGTGCTGCACCACATCGCCGCGGACGGATCGTCCTTCGAGCCGCTCGTGCGCGACATCGTGGCCGCGTACGCGGCGCGGGCCGCCGGCTCCGAACCGGCCTGGTCCCCGCTGCCGGTGCAGTACGCCGACTACGCGCTGTGGCAGCGCGATGTGCTCGGTCTCGAATCCGACCCGGACTCGATCTCTGCGCAGCAGATCGCCTACTGGACCCGCGAACTCGAGGGCATCCCGGATCAGCTCGACCTGCCCGCGGACCGGCCCCGCCCGGCGGTCGCCTCCTACCGGGGCGGCAAGCGCCGCTTCGGGATCTCGCCCGAGACCCACCGGGGGCTGGCCGAGGTGGCCCGCTCGCATCAGGCGTCGCTGTTCATGGTGATGCACTCCGCCTACGCCGTGCTCCTGTCGAGGCTGAGCGGATCCGACGACATCACCGTCGGCAGCGTCGTCGCCGGCCGCGGCGATCGTCTCCTCGACGACCTGATCGGCATGTTCGTCAACACGCTGGTGCTGCGCACCCGGGTCGATCCGGGGGCGCGCTTCGAGGAACTCCTCGACCGGGTCCGCGACTCCGACCTGAGCGCCTTCTCCAACGCGGACGTCCCGTTCGAGCGGCTCGTGGAGGTCCTCAAGCCGCCCCGTTCCACGGCCCGTCACCCGCTGTTCCAGGCCGCGCTCGCCGTGGAATCTCCGGGCACGCGCGACATCTCGTTCTCCGGCGTGCGCGCCACCGCGGCCGAGCTGGACGTACCGATCGCGAAGTTCGACCTGCAGCTGTGGCTCGTCGAGCGCACCGACGACGCGGGCCGCCCGGCCGGTGTCGACGCCGTGTTCGAGTACGCGACCGACCTGTTCGACGCCGACACCGTCGACGTCTTCGGGCAGCGTTTCGTGCGGATCCTCGAGGCGATCGTCGCCGACGCCGCCACGCCCGTCGGTGACATCGACATCCTTGCGCCCGAGGAGTCGGCGCGGCTCGCCTCGGTCCGTGGCCCCGGGCTCCACCGCAGCGAGCGGCCGCTCGTCGAGTTGCTCACGGCCGGTGCGGATCTCGCTCCCGACACGGTCGCCGTCCGGTGCGGCGACTCCGCTCTCACCTACCGCGAGCTCGACGAGTGGTCCAATCGTCTCGCGCGGGTCCTCATCGACAGTGGCGTCGGTCCCGAAACGATTGTGGCACTGGCATTCCCGCGTTCGGCGGAGATGGTGCACTGCGTGTGGGCCGTAGCCAAGACCGGCGCCGCGTACGTGCCGATCGATCCCGCGCACCCGATCGAGCGCATCCGGCACATCGTCGGGGACTCCGGCGCCGTGCTCGGACTGACCACCGTCGGGCACCTGCCGGGGCTGCCCGCGGACTTCGACTGGAACGCCCTGGACGACGCCGAGACCGTCGCGGCGATCGCGCGGGCGTCCGCCGCGCCCGTCCGCGACGCGGACCGGCTCGCCTCGCTGCGCCTGGACCACGTCGCGTACATGATCTACACCTCGGGCTCGACGGGCCTGCCGAAGGGGGTCGCCGTGACCCACCACGGGCTCGCCGCGCTGGTCCAGGAGAGCGTCGAACTCTACGGCGTCACCGACCGGTCCCGGGTGCTGCACGTGTGCGCGCCCAGCTTCGACCCGTCGGTGCTCGAGTGGCTGATGGCCGGCGCCTCCGGCGCCGAGCTCGTGGTGACCCCCGCGAACGTGCTGGGCGGCACCGAACTGCACGACCTGATCAAGGCGCACGGGGTGACCCACGCCGTCATCACTCCCGCCGTGCTCGGTTCGGTCGACCCCCGCGACCTCGACACGTTGCGCGTCCTCAACGTCGGCGGCGACGTCTCCACCGGCGACCTGGTCGCCCGCTGGTCTCCGGGCCGCCGCTACTTCAATGCGTACGGCCCCACCGAGACCACGATCGTCACCACCCGTGGCGAACTGCGCCCCGGGGAGCCCATCACCATCGGCACGCCCGTCGCCGGGGTCGGTGCCCTGGTGCTCGACCCGCGTCTGCACCCCGTCCCGGTCGGCGTGTCCGGCGAGCTGTACCTGACCGGGGACGCCCTCGCCCGTGGCTACCACCGGCGACCGGCGCTGACGGCGGACCGCTTCCTCGCCTCCCCGTTCGGCGCGCCGGGCGAGCGCATGTACCGCACCGGGGACGTCGTGCGGTGGGACGACGAGGACCGGCTGGTGTACGCCGGACGGACCGACTTCCAGGTCAAGGTCCGCGGTTACCGCATCGAGCTCGGTGAGATCGACGCCGCCTTCCTGTCCCACCCCGCCGTCGACTTCGCCACCACGATCGGGCACGAGACGCCCTCGGGCCAGACCACTCTCGTCACCTATGTCCACGGCGAGGCCGGCCTCGACAGCGACGAACTCACCGAGTACGTCGCCGGATTCCTGCCGTCCTACATGGTCCCCTCGGTGTGCGTCGTCCTCGACATCGTCCCCCTCACCCCGAACGGGAAGGTGGACCGCAAGGCACTGCCCGAGCCGGTGTTCGAGGCGCGGACCTTCCGCGCCCCCACCACGCCGATCGAGGAGATCGTCGCGGGCACGTTCGAGGACGTCCTCGGTATCGACCGCGTCGGACTGGACGACGACTTCTTCGAACTCGGCGGCAACTCGCTCGTCGCGACACAACTCGTGTCCCGGCTCGGCGCGGCCCTCGACACCCAGGTGCCCGTGCGCCTGCTGTTCGAGGCGTCGACCGTCGTCGCGCTGGCCGCGCGGGTCGAACACCGGGCCGGCGCGGGTCGGCGCATCCCGCTCGTGGCCCGGCCGCGCCCCGACCGGATCCCGCTGTCCCTGGCCCAGCAGCGCATGTGGTTCCTCAACCGATTCGAGCCCGAGTCGGCCACCTACAACCTGCCGTTCGCCCTGCGGCTGTCCGGTGAGCTCGACATCACCGCGCTGCAGGTCGCGATCATGGACGTCATCGACCGGCACGAGTCGCTTCGCACCGTCTACCCGGAAGGGCCGGACGGGCCGATGCAGGTCGTCACGGACGCCGCCACGGCGGTGCCCAACCTGACGCCCACGTTGATCACGGAAGAGGATCTGCAGCAGGAGATCTCGGCGCTGGCATCCACCGGGTTCGACGTGACCCGCGAGGTGCCCATCCGGGCCCACCTGTTCGAGATCGGCCCGACCGAGCACGTGCTCGCGATCGTCATGCACCACATCTCCGCCGACGGCTGGTCGATGGGACCCGTCGCGCGCGACGTCATGGCCGCCTACGCCGCGCGCATCGAGTGGGAGCGCCCCGCGTGGCCGCCGCTGCCGGTGCAGTACGCGGACTACACGCTGTGGCAGCACGAACTGCTCGGCTCCGAGGGCGACCCGGAGTCGCTGATCGCCGATCAGCTCGCGTACTGGCGCAACACCCTCGCCGGGCTGCCCGACCAGCTCGACCTGCCGTCGGACCGGCCCCGGCCGGCACGGCAGTCGTTCCGCGGCGGGACCGAACGATTCGTCGTGTCCTCCGAGATCCACTCCGCGCTCGACGAGGTCGCGCGCCGGCAGGGCACCACCCTGTTCATGGTGGTGCACGCGGCGCTGTCGGTGCTGCTGGCGCGGTTGTCGGGCACCGACGACATCGCCATCGGCACCCCGGTGGCCGGCCGCGGCGAGCAGGAACTCGACAACGTGGTCGGCATGTTCGTCAACACCCTGGTGCTGCGCACCCAGGTGGACCCGAACCGGCCGTTCACCGAGCAGCTCGCCCGGGCCCGCGAGGCGGCGCTCGGGGCGTTCGCGCACGCGGACGTGCCGTTCGAGCGGCTGGTGGAGGTGCTCAATCCCGCCCGGTCGACGGCGCGGCACCCGCTGTTCCAGGTCATGCTGGCCTTCCAGAATCTCGGGTCGACCCACGTGGAGCTGCCCCGTCTCGTCCTGGAGACGCAGGCCATCGATACCTCGGTGGCGAAGTTCGACCTGCAGCTGACGCTGTCCGAGTCCTCGGACGACGGCCGCGCCGACGGGCTCGTCGCCGAGATCACCTATGCGACGGATCTTTTCGATGCGTCGACGGTGGCGGGGTTCGCGGCGCGGTTCGTGCGGGTGCTCGAGGAGGTGGTGGCGGATCCGTCGGTGGCGGTGGGCGACCTGGAGATCCTCGAGCCGGTGGAGCGGTCGCGGGTGCTCGAGGTGTGGAACGACACGGCACATCCGGTGCCGTCGGTGACGTTGGTGGGGTTGTTCGAGGAGCGGGTGCGCCGGTCGCCGGAGG
>NZ_WVTE01000075.1:0-66217 GCF_009939605.1 Rhodococcus sp. YH1
CTGCCGACGGTGCTCCTCGGCGACACCTCCCGCTATCTCGGGGGCAGCGCCGCCACCACCGTCGGGGCCACCGCGATCGGCCCCTCGATCCTCACGCTGCGCCAGCGCCCCGGATGATTGGTGGCCACCCAGCCGACGCCGAGGTCGCGGCACAGTTCGACGTCGGCGGGATCGTCGACGGTCCAGCAGTAGGTGGCGCGGCCCGCGGCAGCCGCCTTGTCGACGAGCTCGGGGTGCTGGCGCAGCGTGAGGATCGAGGGGCCGATCGCGGTGGCCCCGACGGTGGTGGCGGCGCTGCCCCCGAGATAGCGGGAGGTGTCGCCGAGGAGCACCGTCGGCAGCAGCGGCGCCGACCGCCGCACCCGCCACACCGCGGCGGCCGAGAACGACATCACGACGATGCGGGAGAAGTCCGCGGAGGCGGGGGTGGCGAGCCGGAAGCGGGCCAGCTCGGCGAGGAGTTTGGCCTCGACGAGCCCGCCGTAGCGCACGGGGTGCTTGGTCTCGACGAACAGCTTGACGGGCCGGCTGGTCCAGTCGAGGGTCAGCTCGATCAGCTGCCGCAGCGTCAGCAGGCGCGCCGGCTCGCCGGGGGTGCCGTAGTCGAGCTCCCCGAGCTGGGCGAGGGTCATCTCGCTGACCAGGCCGCTGCCGGTGGAGGTCCGGTCGACGGTGCGGTCGTGGATGCACACGAGATGCCCGTCGCGGGTGAGCCGCACGTCGCATTCGAGGCCGTCGGCGCCTTCCTGCAGCGCGAGTTCGTAGGCGGCGAGGGTGTGCTCGGCCCTGGCGGCGGAGGCCCCGCGGTGCGCGACGACGCGGGGTTCGCCGGCCGCCGTCACGAGGCCACCGCCTCGTCGGTGCGCGCGCCGACCGGTTCGATCGGCGCGATGGGTTCGTACTTGGGGCCGGTCGCCACGGTGCGGCGGGGCAGGCGGCGGGGACGGCCCCGCAGGTCCTCGTCGTCGAACAGCCGCACCACATGCAGTGCCGCGACGGCGACGGCCGCGGCGAGGGCGGCGGTCACCGCGGCGAGCAGCACCCCGTCGGCCTGCGCCTGCAGGGTGTCCCTCTGCCGCCACAGCACGTTGACGACGAACAGCACGCCGCCGAGCGCCCACAGCACCCACCACGTGCGCACGGCTCGCCGTAGCCGCGGGTCGTCGGGACCGGTGATCTCGGTGAGGAAGACGCCGGGCATCGCGAGGTTCACGCCGGGCACGAGGCACCCGAGCAGCAGCGAGATCCGGCCGCGCGGGTCGGCGGCACCGCGGGCGGCGAACATCCGTCGCCGCACGCGGATCAGCCGCAGCGTCGCCGCGACCCCGGCGGCGAGGGCGACGGCAGGGCCGCACAACTGGGTGGCCCACACCAGGGCGTCGGACGCCGCGAGAGCGAGCGGGTCGACGAGGCGCGTGCGGTTGTACAGCAGCAGCCCGTAGCGGACGGCCTCTGCGACGGCGGCGAGGCCGAATACGACGGCGGTTCCGGCGAGCAGGGTCGGGGCGAGATCCGCGAGGGTTTCCTCACGCGACGGGGTCGACGGCTCGCCGGCCGGGCGAGGATCGGCAAGGCCCCAGCGCGGCACCTCGTGGTAGCGCGGAGCCGGGCCCGCCGGCCGCCGTCGCGGCCGGGGACCGTCCTGGCCGGAGCGGGCCTGCGGCGGCCGTGCCACCCAGCGGAAGTTGCGGCGCCCCGGTGGAACGGGGGCCGCGGTGTCGTCGGGGGACAGCAGCAGCCCGCGGCAGCCCGGGCACCACTGCCGGGGCTGCCAGGACACGGGCCAGCGGTGTCCGCAGCGGACGCAGATCTGGTAGGCGGCCATCAACAGATCTTCGCCGAGGCGTCGCCGTCGTGCCCGAGATCCCGTTCGCCGGCCTCGCGCACGTCGAGCAGCACGACCTCGGGACCGATCGGCGGCACGTCGGCGACCGTGACGGTGGGCACGTCGGGGAAGCTCACACCGTCAATACTGGCACGCCGCTGCGGCGCATGCAGCGACCACCGGGGATCCCGCCCACCCCATGGAGAAGGGCCGCCCGCCCGATTCGCCCCGTCCCGGCGGGGTCGTGTGAAAACGCCTCCGCCCGGGAGTTATCCACAGTTTCCACAGCTTCATCCACAGAGGGCTCAGTTTCCACAGCGGCACATCGCCTCACTCCGGGAACATTTCGGCGGTGAGCGGCCGGGCTGCTCGCGTCATTCGTTGCCCCACAGGCATCTTCTGCACCACCACCGCGCACGGTTCACGGCTTCCGGCGCACCGTCGGCGGCGAGTGCGCGCTTCGACGCAGACCGACGTGGTCTCCGGCGAACTGAAATGATCGACGGCATGGAACTACGGATCTTCACCGAACCTCAGCAGGGTGCCACCTACGACGACCTGCTCGCCGTCGCGCAGACGGCCGAGCGGCTCGGCTACGGCGCCTTCTTCCGTTCCGACCACTATCTCGCGATGAACTCCGCCGGCCTGCCCGGCCCGACGGACGCCTGGATCACGCTGGCCGGCCTGGCCCGGGAGACCTCCACGATCCGGCTGGGCACCCTGGTGACCTCCGCGACGTTCCGCCACCCCGGCCCCCTCGCGATCACCGTCGCCCAGGTCGATGCCATGAGCGGCGGCCGGGTCGACTTCGGGCTCGGGGCAGGCTGGTACGAGGAGGAGCACCTCGCCTACGGCATCCCCTTCCCGTCGCTGAAGGAGCGCTTCGACAAGTTCGAGGAGTCGCTCGCCGTGATCACCGGGCTGTGGCAGACGCCGGTCGGGGAGACCTTCTCGTACGAGGGTGCGCACCACCGCATCGTCGATTCACCGGCGCTGCCCAAGCCGCACCAGCGCTCCGGTCCGCCGATCGTGATCGGCGGCGGGGGCAAGCGCCGTACTCCGGCCCTCGCGGCCCGGTACGCGGACGAATTCAACATCCCGTTCCAGTCGGTGGAGGCCACCGCGGCCCAGTTCGCCCGCGTGCAGGACGCGTGCCGCGCGGCCGGCCGCGACCCTTCCGAGCTGACGTACTCGAACGCGCTCGTGCTGTGCTGCGGTAGCGACGAGGCGGAGATCGCCCGCCGCGCCGCCCGGATCGGGCGCGAGGTGGACGAGCTGCGGGAGAACGGTCTCGCCGGCACGCCCGCCGAGGTGGTCGACAAGATCGCCCGTTACGCCGAGGCCGGGTCACAGCGCATCTACCTGCAGGTGCTGGATCTGGCCGACCTCGACCACCTCGAACTGGTGGCGCGGGAGGTCATGCCGGAAGTGTGACGACGAGGCGCGGTCAGTGGCTGCTGGTGGAACCGAGGAAGGCCGCGATTTCGCGGCTCCATTCCCGGTTGCGGGTGCGATCCAGCCGCCACCGGCCGTAGCCGAACACCGCGGCGGCGAGCAGGGCCGCGGCGAACCAGAGCGAAAGCCCGACCAGGACCGAGGAGATCTTCGCGCTCGTCGCGCTCAGCGGCGCGAGCGCCTGTTCGCCGTTCGGATCGACCCAGATCTGCACGTCGGCGCCGGCGGGTGTGCCGTAGTCCACCGTGACGTCACCCCGGCGCTTCTCGTCGCCCCAGGCCCAGGTGGCGGGCGCGGACGCGGAGGCCACCATCGTGAGCTCGCCGGCAGTGGCGTCCGTGGTCTCGGCCGCAGCCTGCGTCTTCGCCGTCACGAGGGTGCGTTCGGCGGTCTGCTGCACGGCGAGGGCCGACTGGGTGTCCCAGGTGCGGGCGCCGACCCAGCCGGCGAGGGGGATCGTCGCCAGGACCAGGAGCAGCACCGCCACGGCGAGTCGCGCCTCGGCACGGTCGGTGCGCCGGATCAGCGGGTGGCGGCCGCGCAGCCCCCGCCGCAGGACCCGCAGGTATCCGCTCGTGTTCCGCATCATCTCGGCCTCGATCCTCTCCCCCGTGACAACTCCCTCTTTCCAGAGTGATACGCACAGCTAACGACGGCAAGGCGTTCCGGCCAACGTCACACAACCCGGAAGTCGCCGATGCCGATCCGTTCGGGACCGAGCGCGGCGCGGGGCGTGGCGTCAGGCGCCGAGGCCGACCGGGCAGCTCACCCCGGTGGCGTGGACGGGGCAGTAGCCGTTCGGGTTCTTCGCCAGGTACTGCTGGTGGTAGTCCTCGGCGTAGTAGAACTGCGTGAGCGGCGCGATCTCGGTCGTCACGGCGCCGTAGCCGGCCGCGGCGAGCCGGGCGCCGAAGTTCTCGGCGGTGGCCTCGGCGATCTCGATCTGCCCCTCGTCGAACGTGTAGATCGCCGAGCGGTACTGGGTGCCGTGGTCGTTGCCCTGCCGCATGCCCTGCGTGGGGTCGTGGTTGTCCCAGAACTGCTTGAGGACGCCCTCGTAGGAGATCACCTTCGGATCGAACACGACCAGCACCACCTCGGTGTGCCCGGTCCGGCCCGAGCACACCTCCTCGTAGGTGGGATTCGGGGTGTATCCCCCGGCATATCCCGCGGCCGTGGAGTACACGCCCTCGAGCCCCCAGAACTCCTTCTCCGCACCCCAGAAACAGCCCATGCCGAGAACGGCGGTCTGCATCCCTTCGGGAAACGGCGGCATGATGCGGTGCCCGTTGACGTAATGGGTGTCGGGAACGGGCAGCGGCTCGGCGCGGCCGGGCAGCGCCTGCTCCTGCGTGACCATCACCGACTTCGAACCCGCACGGGCGAGGATGTCGTCGAACCAGGACATGCCTCGATGCTACGCGCGCGGCTTCTCCACGGGTTCCGTCTCGGCCGCCACCTGGGGCGACGGGCGTGGCGACAACCACCGGGCGGTGATCCAGCGGGCGGCCGGCACCTCGACGCCGCGGTAGAGCAGTTCGGCGACGGCCGCGCACACCACCACGAAGGCGAGCACGGCACCGGTGCGGCCGAGGTGGGCGACCGTGTTCTCGTACACCCGGTAGAGCACCAGCGTGTGCACCAGATAGATCGCGTAGCTGCGGGTGGCGGTCCAGTGCAGCACCCGCGAGCGGGCGAACCGGCCGTCGATGCGGGAGAGCAGGACCACGCACGCGGTGACCACGACGATGGTCCACAGGTAGCGGCTGCCGGCCCAGTAGACCTGGTAGTCGGTGGCCAGGTGCACCACCTGGACCTGGGCGAGCAGCGCGACGATCAGCCACCGCCGGGACGTCAGCCGCGCCCAGCCGAGGTACACGATCTGGCCGAGGAACACGGTCGGCATCGTGGCCGCGACCTTGGACAGGAACGGCACCGTGTACGGCTCGGGCAGGTACAGGTTGTACAGCAGCACCAGCATGCACACCACGGCGCCGAGGACGGGCACCACGATGGGCCGGGTCCGCAGGAGCGGCCGGGCGGCGACGCAGTACAGATAGAACGTGATCTGCACGGCGAGGGTCCAGGTGACCCCGAGGACCGCGACCTCGGGCTTCAGGAAGAACCCGCCCAGGAAGAAGCTGAGCACGGCCTCGACGCCGGAGACGCCGGTCTGGCCGCTGAACATCCCGTTGATCCCGAGCCGCACCAGCAGGATCGCGGCGAGGATCGCAACCCAGAACGCCGGCAGCAGCCGCGCGCTGCGGGCGACGAGGAAGCGCCGCGGTTCGTCGCGGATCGCGGAGCGGGTGATGAGCAGCCCGGTCAGGGTCATGAACATCGCGACCCCGAGGAAGGACAGGTGCTGATTGAGGCCGGCGCCCTCGACGAGCACCCGGTACACGACATCGATGACCCACCAGCCGGTGCCGAGGTCGTCGATGAGATAGAAGGAGATGTGCGAGTACAGCACCGCCAGGACGGCGACGGTGCGGAGCAGGTTCACACCGGGCAGGTCCACACGTGGCGCCGGGGCGTCGTGCGTCCCGTCGCTCGCGAGGGGCCGAAACACCCGACGATGTTAAGGGCCCGTTCACCCGCCGGCCGAATTGTCCGGCGTTTCCGCAGGTAGGTCGTCGGTCCCTTTTCGGACGCCGCCGCGACGCCCTCCGCCGCCACCGCCGCCCCGCACAACCGGCTGCGCGGGCGGTATTGCAGAGGGTGTACTTATGGGTTTGGGTGGAAACCCAGAAGTACTTGAAAATCACGCACGGGCCCCGCCGGGCCCGAAGAGAAGGGATCCTTCGTGGCTGAGTACACGCTTCCGGACCTGCCCTACGACTACGCCGCGCTCGAGCCGCACATCTCGGCGAAGATCATGGAGCTGCACCACAGCAAGCATCACGCGACCTACGTTGCCGGCGCCAACACCGCCCTCGAGAAGATGGCGGAGGCGCGGGAGAACGGCACGATGGCGGCGCAGGCCACCAAGCTGGAGAAGGACCTGGCCTTCCACCTCGGTGGCCACACCAACCACTCCGTCTTCTGGAAGAACCTGTCGCCGGAGGGTGGCGACAAGCCGGACGGCGAGCTCGGTGCCGCGATCGACGATGCGTTCGGTTCGTTCGACGCGTTCCGCGACCACTTCTCGGCGAACGCGAACTCGATCCAGGGCTCCGGCTGGTCCATCCTGGCCTGGGACTCCATCGGCCAGCGGCTGATCATCGTCCAGCTGTACGACCAGCAGGGCAACATCCCGATCGGCCTGACCCCGCTGCTCATGCTCGACATGTGGGAGCACGCCTTCTACCTGCAGTACCAGAACGTCAAGGCCGACTACGTCAAGGCCTTCTGGAACATCGTGAACTGGGCGGACGTGCAGGCCCGCTTCGACCGCGCCCGCACCCAGACCGCCGGTCTGCTGGTCTAGTCGCGTCGCACTTCGCGAAGGGGATGCCGGATTCCGGCATCCCCTTCGCGGGTTCCGGAGGGGCGCGCGACGGGGCTGGCACTCGGGGGCTCTTGTGTGCCAGCGGACGAAACGGTCATTCTTCACCTACCCAACGGCGTGTATCGGTCATCGACTGTCGTCACACCGAGGAGGTAGCGGGATGAGTGGGAACGAACAGATCGGCCTCGCCGCCTTCCACACCGGAGGATCCCTGCGGGGATTCGTGGTTTCGGGGCGGTGGCCGGAGAGCACGCGGGAATGGGCGCAGCTGCTCGCGGTGACGGTGCGGGTGGCGTCGCTGCCCGGCCTGCTGACCACGTCGACGGTGTTCGGGGTACGGGAGGAACTGCCCGACGACCCCGCGCCGGGCACGGTGGGCCTGGTGCTCGCGGAGGGTCCGGTGATCGGCGACGAGGCGGTGGAACCGGGCCGGTTCGCGGCGCACCAGCCGCCCGCCCTGATCATGCTGCACCCGCCGTCGGAGACGCGGCCGTCGCTGCCGGAGTGCACGGGTGCGGCGTCGGGGTGCGTGCTGCTGCCGGGGCTGCCGCACCTGGGCCTCGAGCACCGGGCCGCGTGGGTGGAGGCGGAGGCCGACGGGACGGTGACGTCGCTGGTCAGCCGGGTCGGAGTCGATCCCAACAGCGATCCCGACACCGCGGTTCTGGCCATGCTGCTCGCCGCCTGACCGGAACCCGCACCTCGAAGTTCGGGTTTCCAAACTTATTGCCGCCTTTGCCTTTTCGTGCAGCCCACGTTATGGTTGCCTAAGCGAAGGGGAGTAGCCCACAATCGCCCGGTCGACATACTGGCGTTCAGCCCGGCCCGGCGAACCGGATTCCGCACCGGTGGGCGAGACCTTCGGCCGCGACGCACCCGCGTCGCCCGGCCGGAGGAAGGTCCCCACCTCCTCCACACCGACACGCGAGGAGGAGGAACCCCCGGTATGTGGTCCGCCCTGGTCCTGAGTTTCGCCGTCGTGTTCGTCGCCGAGCTCGGCGACAAGTCGCAGCTCATGGCGATGACGTTCGCCTTGCGCTACCGCTGGTGGGTGGTCCTGTCCGGCATCCTCGCGGCCACGACCGCGGTGCACCTCGTCTCCGTCGCCGTGGGCCACTACCTGGGCCTCGCGATCCCCACCTCGGCAATGGCGATCGTCGGCGGCCTGGCCTTCCTGTTCTTCGGCCTGTGGACGCTGCGCGGCGACTCCCTCGACGAGGACGAGCAGGGCAAGGCCGCCCGCGTCACCCGTTCGGCCTTCCTCGCCGTCCTGTCGGCCTTCTTCCTCGCCGAACTCGGCGACAAGACCATGCTCGCCACCATCGCCCTGGCCGCGGACAACGACTGGGCCGGCGTGTGGGTCGGCTCGACGATCGGCATGGTCGCCGCCGACGCGCTGGCCATCGTCGTCGGCGCCGTCCTCGGCAAGCACCTGCCCGAGAACGCGATCCGGCTGGCGGCGGCGGCGCTGTTCTTCGGGTTCGGCGCCTGGATGCTCGGCGAAGGCCTGGCCCCCGGCACGCCCGCCGGCCCGGTCGCGGGCGGGGTGACCCTCGCCGTCGCGCTCGCCGTCGTGACCGGCCGGGCGCTGCTGCGCCGCCGGACCGAGGTCGCACGGGTCCCCGTCGCCGTCGAGGCACCCGCCGAGCGGTAGAGCACCGCGTGAGTGCCCTGCGTCCGCCTCCCCAGGAGTATGCTTGCCGATAGGCAAGTAAATGGAGGTGGGCATCACGACCGCACACGACCGCTTCGACGAGGAAGACGTCAACCGCCTGCGCGTGGCGCTCGGCCGCATCGCGCGCCGCGTCGACCGCCGCACCGCCGGCGCAGGTGGACTCACCCGGTCCCAGTTCTCGATCCTCGCCACCGTCGCCCGGCGCGAGACCGTCGGCGTGCGCGAGCTCGCCGAGATCGAGGGCCTCAATCCGACCATGCTCTCGCGGATGCTCGGCAAGCTCGAGGACGCCGGACTCCTGACCCGTTCCCCGGACCCGGACGACAAGCGCGTCGTCCGCGCCCACATCACCGAGGCCGGTGCCCGTACGTTCGCCGACCTGCGTCGCATGCGCACCGCAGTGTTCACCGAGCACCTCGCGGAACTGTCCCCCGAGCGGCTCCACGCCCTGCACGACGCCTTGCCGGCGCTCGAAGCGCTCGCCGAGCAGATGTGCCGTCGCTCCGCGGAGGAGCGCCGATGACCGTCCTCACCGACCTGCGCGGCCAGACCTTCGCCGCCTTCCGCGGCGCCAACTTCCGGCGCTACATCAGCGGCCAGGCGGTCTCCCTGATCGGCACGTGGATGCAGACGGTCGCCCAGTCGTGGCTGGTGCTCGAGCTCACCGGCTCCGGCACCGCGATCGGCCTCGTCCTGGCCCTGCAGACCGTGCCGATGCTGCTGCTCGGCCCCTACGGCGGGGTGGTCGCCGACCGCGTCGACAAGCGCCGGCTCATGATCGGCCTGCAGTCCGCGATGGGTGTGCAGGCCCTGATCCTGGGCCTGCTCACCGTCACCGGTGCCGTCCAGCTGTGGCACGTGTACGTCCTCGCCGTGGTGCTCGGACTCAACCAGTGCTTCGAGAACCCCGCCCGCCAGTCGTTCATGCTCGAACTCGTCGGACCGGAGGACCTGCGCAATGCCGTGAGCCTGCAGTCGGTGCTGGCGTCCGTCGCGCGCCTGATCGGCCCGGCCGTCGCGGGCCTGATCATCGCCGTCGGCGGTCTCGGCGTGTGCTTCCTGCTCAACGCGCTCAGCTTCGTCGCCGTCGTCGCCTCCCTGGCGAGCCTGGACCTGTCCCTGCTGCGCCCGTCGCCACCCGCCGCCCGCGCCCGCGGCCAGCTCCGCGAGGGGCTCGCGCACGTGCGGCAGACCCCGGCACTCGCGGTGCCGCTGCTGACGATGGCGCTGGTGGGCTGCCTGGCGTACGAGTTCCAGGTGGTGCTGCCCGTGGTCGCGCAGCAGACCTTCGGTGCCGGCGCCGAGACCTACGGCTTCCTCACCGCCGCGATGGGCGCCGGCGCCGTCGTGGGCGGG
Organism: Rhodococcus sp. YH1; assembly: GCF_009939605.1. Lineage (NCBI taxonomy): Bacteria > Bacillati > Actinomycetota > Actinomycetes > Mycobacteriales > Nocardiaceae > Rhodococcus > Rhodococcus sp. YH1. The sequence continues at coordinate 9,763 of NZ_WVTE01000075.1, forward strand.
CTCGCCGTCGCCACGTGGGGTCGCACCGGCACGACCGCCGTGGTGGCCACCTCCGCGGTGTTCGGCGTGGTGCTGCTCGCGGCCGCGGTGGCGCCCACGCTCGAGCTCATGCTCGCCGCGATGGTGCTGGTCGGCGTCCTCAGCGTCGCGTTCACCGCCACCACCAACAGCTCCCTGCAGCTCGCCGCGGCCCCCGGCATGCGCGGGCGCGTGATGGCGCTGTTCGCGGTGGCCTTCCTCGGCTCCACCGCGATCGGCGGCCCGATCGCCGGGTGGGTCAGCGAACAGTGGGGCGGCCGGGCCGGACTGCTGCTCGGCGCCGCCGCGTGCCTCGTCGCCGCGGGCGTCGGCGCGACGCGCCTCGGACGCGACGGCGGGCCGGAGTCGTGACCCCGGCCGCCCGGTGCCGGGCGGCCGCGCCAGGGCCGCTTCAGTCGAGCAGATCGGGCTGGGCGGCGACGATGCGTTGATACAGCGGCTGGAACTGGAACCATCCGGCGTACTCGAGTCCGACCTGGTCGTACGTCAACTTCGCGGTGGCGGCGTCGAGGGGGCGGGGGGTGCCGGCGGCCATGGCGATCAGTTGGGCCTGGCACGACCGTTCCATGGTGATGAACCACCACGCGGCCGAGTCGACCGTCTGACCCACGGTGAGCAGCCCGTGATTGGCGAGCACGACGGCCTTGTTGTCACCGAGGGCGGTGGCGATACGTCGGCCCTCCTCGACGTCGAGCACCACACCGGTGTAGTCGTCGAACACCGCGTGATCGTCGTAGAAGGCACAGGCGTCCTGCGTCAGCGGCTCGAGTCCGATCTTCAGGCTCGACAGCGATTTGCCGTAGAGGGAGTGCGCGTGCGCGGCGGCCACCGCGTCCGGACGCGCAGCATGGACCTGGGAATGGATGGCGAAGGCCGCCCGATTGACGGGCCGGTTCCCCTCGACGATCTCGCCCTCGTGGTTGACCAGGATCAGATCGCTCGCCCGGATCAGGCTGAAGTGCACTCCGAAGGGGTTGACCCAGAAGTGGTCGGAATGCTCGGGATCGCGAGCTGTGATGTGGCCGGCGACGCCTTCGTCGAAGCCGCATGCACTGAACAGCCGGAACGCTGCGGCCAGGCGCTGCTTGCGGTGCAGGCGCTCCTCGTCGACCGAGCCGAACGTCGGTGGCCGTGGCACCTCGATCCCCGGACCTGTCTGCGCTGCGTCGGTCATGAGCATTCCTTCCCGAGGGCCGATCTCGTGTCCCGGTTCATACTCGGCCTTCGCTTCGCCCGTGACCATCGGCAACAGAGCCGAACTTCGGGCATCCTGTTCGGCAATTTCACGAGAGCGCCGGCGCGACCATCGACCGGACGAGCCCGTCGACCGTGCGCAGATCCCACCCGGTCAACTGCTGCCAGCGTTCGAGCCGGTACGCGAGCGAATTGGGATGCAGGTGCAGTCTCCGGGCGGCCGCGCTGGCCGAGAACCCGCTCTGGGCGAACGCCGAGACGGCTTCGGCCAGGTGCGGGTGCCGGGCCGCGATCTCCGCCCCCTTCGCCAACATCGGCGCCAGCTCTTCCCGGTGTTCGAAGAGGATCGCCGGCAGCCAGCACTCGTCGAAGTCGGCGGTCTGTGCCCGGCCCCGCACCAGCGCGAGCGCGCGCCGGGCGTCACCGATGCTCGTTGTCGCCCCCTCCAGGCCCCGACGGGCGAGCCCCAATCCCACCGACATGTCGGGGCGCACGTGCCGGATCGCGTCGACGACCACCGAACTCGCGACCGTCTGGAAGACGGTGACGACCGTGGTGCCGCGTCGGCTGCACAGCGCCGGCGCCGGTCCGTCGTCCAGCGCGTGCTGCAGTCCCTGCAGCTGCACATCGGACCACGCCTCGGACGGCGTGCATGCGGCTCGGAACATCCCGTCCGGGTCCAGCCCCAGCGCAGCGGCCAGCGTTCGGGCCTCCTCCGTCGGGTGTCCCTGCTCGAGCAGTTCGAACAGCAGCGCGCGGCGATTGGCCCGTACCGCCTGCGCCGTGCGGGTGGCGTCGTCGTGTCCCATCGCCACCGCGGTCGTCCCCGCATGGACGAGGTCCCACAGCAGCCCCCCGGCGTGCAGCAGTTCCGTGGTGGGCTCCGGCGCGTGCTCGACGAGAGCGCGCCACAGTTCTCGCGACCCGATGTGGAAGGACTCGATCACATTCGCAAGGGTCAACCCCTGCAGTGCCCGTTGCCTGCCGAGTTGCCGGGCACGCTCGAACTCGGGGCCTGCCGGGTGCGTGTCTGCGGGACGATCCGCGAGCAACCGGAGGGTGACGAGGAACTGTTGCCGGGTCGATTCGCGGTGCTCGTCCGGCGGCACCACCAGGTAGGTCGGCAGACGTTCGCGGATCCGGTCGACCGCCTCGGCCGACAACGCGTCGAGGTCGGCGATCACCGCGTCACACAACCCGGCGATCGAACTGTCGGATTCCACGGTGCCCCTCCTCCGCTACCGGGCGTTACCGTGGTCGACGCTAGTCGCCGCACGACAGCTCCGGCGCGGGACGGCCCTACCACCGCTGCCGATCCGCACGAGCTAACGCGCGCTAAGGTGCGAGCGTCGACAAGGCGCACGCCGGACGGTGGCGCCACGAAAGGAGCACGGCAGTGGAAATTCAGGGAACCGCCGCACTGGTCACCGGCGCGGCCTCCGGTCTCGGCGCAGCCACCGCCCAGCGTCTCGCCGACGCCGGCGCGACCGTCTTCGGCCTCGACCTCGCGCAGTCCATCGAGCGCGTCGGCGACAAGGCGCCCGCCGGCGTCACCCTCATCGCCACCGACGTCACCAGCGCCGACGACGTGCAGGCCGCCGTCGATCAGATCGTCGCCTCGGGCCTGCCGCTGCGCCTCGTCGTCAACTGCGCCGGCGTCGGCTGGGCCGGCCGGGTGCTGTCGAAGAACGGCCCGCACGACCTCGAGCTGTTCCGCACCGTCATCACCGTGAACCTGCTCGGCACGTTCAACGTGCTGCGCCTGGCCGCCGACGCGATGTCCAAGACCGAGCCCGTCGACGAGTACGGCCAGCGCGGCGTCATCATCAACACGGCCTCCGTCGCCGCGTTCGAGGGCCAGATCGGCCAGATCGCCTACTCCGCCTCCAAGGGCGGCGTCCACGGCATGACCGTCCCCGCGGCCCGCGACCTGGCCCAGTACGGTATCCGGGTCAACACCATCGCCCCCGGCATCGTCGACACCCCGATGCTCGCCGGCGTCACCGACGAATACCGCAAGGGCCTCGAGGCGGGCGTGCCCTTCCCGTCCCGCCTCGCCCAGCCGTCCGAGTACGCCCAGCTCGTGCAGATGATCGCCGAGCACGACTACCTCAACGGCGAGACCATCCGCATGGATGGCGCGCTGCGCATGGCGCCGCGATAGGCGGCTCCGCCGCCGTGGTGTCCTTTCGGATCCGCCCGGATCCGATAGGACACCACGGCACACTGGTGCCATGCGCCTGGTGTGGCTCGTGGTCGCGGTCGTCGCGGTGCTCGCGTCGGCCCTGTGGTTCGGGCAGCGCCGGCTGATCTACCTGCCCGACAGGTCCCCGCCGCCACCGGCGCAGTCGCTGCTGCCCGGCACCCGCGACGTGCTGCTGACCACCTCCGACGGGCTCGAACTCGGCGCCTGGTACGTCCCGCCCCGCGGCACGGCGCGGGGCTTCACGGTGCTGCTCGCCTCGGGCAACGGCGGCAACCGCGTCGACCGCGCGCCGCTGGCGTCGGCGCTCGCCGAGGCCGGCTTCGCCACTCTGCTCTTCGACTACCGCGGCTACGGCGGCAACCCCGGCCGCCCGAGCGAGGACGGCCTCGCCCGCGACGTGCGCGCCGCCCGGCAGTACCTCCTCGAGCACGAGAACGTCCGACCGGACCGGCTGCTCTACCTCGGGGAGAGCCTGGGCACCGGGGTCACGACGGGGCTCGCCGCCGAGCATCCGCCCGCGGGCATGCTGCTGCGCTCGCCGTTCGTCGATCTGCCCACCGTCGGCCGGCACCACTACCCGCTGCTGCCCACGGGGCTGATGTGGGACCGCTTCCCGGTCGCCGAGACCGTCGCGCGTCTCGACGTGCCGATCACCGTCGTCTACGGGACCGCGGACACGATCGTCCCGCCCGGGCAGAGCGAGGCCGTCGCCGGCGCCGCCCGCCGGCTCGTCGAGAAGGTGGCCCTGCCGGGCGCCGAGCACAACGATCCCGTGATGTTCGGCCCACCGGTGGTCGACGCCCTGATCCGGCTCGCCGAGGCGGTGACGCCCCCGCAGGAGTGATCTACAGGTCGGAGATGTGCGGGATCTCGTGCACCGCACGCTCGCTCATCCACTCGCGGAGCACCTTCGTGGCGATCACGTCGTCCTCGTTGTACTCGAGCAGGCGACGTCGCTGCTGCGGGTCGGGGTCCCCGTCGTAGCCGACGGCCTCGCGGTACCAGCTCATCGACGCCTCCCCACCGGCCTCCTCGTCCCGCCAGCGGTGCCCGGCGATCGGCGCGATCTTCTTGAGTCCCTTGCCGTTCGGGCACACGAACTGATCGGTGACGACTTGGTAGATGTCCACCCACTGCGGCGAGTCGATGAACTCGCGCACCTCGTCCTCGCTCGGTACCCCCGGGAAACCGGCGAACCGGCGGGCCGAGCCGAGCAGCCACTTGTCCTCCGCGGTACGCGAATAGCAATAGGCGGCAAAGGTTTTCCCACTCGCGGCGGCGGCGGCCCGTTCCGCGGACAGCCACGTCCAGAACTCCGCGAAGGAGCGGGCCTCGTCGTCGGTCGGCACCGGATCCCAGCTGACGAACGCCCGGTACGCGGAGATCCCGCCGACGTTGAGCAGCGTGCCCCACAGGTACGCGCCGTGCTCGTGGTAGCTCTCCATGTCGATGTCGATCTCGATGTCCGCACGCCGCACGTGCACGTGGTCGTGCCGCCGCACCAGCGGCGCACCCGCCAGCCACGCCTTGGCCACCACGACGGTGTCCTCGAACGAGCCCTGCGGCCAGGTCTCGGGCGGATCCCCCTCCCAGCGGGCCAGCTGGTCGATCGTGTGCACGCCCAGCTCGCGCAGCACCGCCGCGCGCTGCCCCGGCGCCACCAGCGACACGTCGTGCGTCGCACTCAGCTGCTCACGGCACCGCGGCCACCACGGGCAGGTCTTGCACTCCCCGATCTGCAACGGTTCCGTCGGCGTCTCGCCCCGGGCGATCGCGAGCCGGTCGGCCAGCCGCGCGTCGTAGTCCTCGAGGACCGCACTCAGGTCGTGCACCAGGATGCAGTCCCCGCCGTACCCGATGGCGCCGCCGACCTGCGCCGGGCTGGCCAGACCGTGACGCTCGAGCATCCGGTACAGGTGGGCCACCCGCATCTGGTCGCGCACCTGGCTGCGCACCTTGCGGGTCTCGTCGACCACCGGCTCCCACGCGAACAGCCCCGACGTCGTCGCGCCCCGGCCCGGGTCGGTGACCTTGTGATTGACCACGATCACCGGGATGTAGCCACCGCGTTCGACGTCGCGCAGCAGGATCTCGGCCCGGCCCCGCCGGCCCGAGTCCGGCTCCGACGGCAGAACCGCGCCCCAGATCCGGTTCGCGCCGCGACGGCATGCGTCGAGGGTGGCTTCGGCGCGCCGCCACGCCGGCCCCTCGGGGTCGATCCGCGCCCAGTCGCCGGGGTTCGCGTCGAACAGCCGCTGCCGCACGGCCTCGCGGTGGGTGGCCGCCGCCTCCTGCCGCTGCTTGGCTCCCGGGTGCTCCGGGGCCGCGGCCAACTCGTCCGGAAAGGCCGCGTCCAGATGGACCCGGTGCCGGCAGCGGGTCAGCGCGCTCGCCTCGATCAGGACCGGCAAGGTCCGTCTCTCGCTGGATACGTTCACAGTGAAGAACAGTATTCGTCCACCTAGGGTCAACCGGAAACCCCCGTCACGGATAGGCTGACCCGTGGCGCCGTGGGCGCCGTACACCGAATGGAGGGTCCTGTTCGATGGCGTTGTTCAAGAGGCGGAAGCGCCGCGCCACCCGCAAGGCGGAGGCGAAGGCTCTCAAGCACAAGGCGAGGCTCGAGGCCAAACTCAACGCGAAGAATCAGCGCAAGCGCGACAGCCGCCTGACGAAGGCCGAGATCAAGGCGGCCAAGGCCCAGCTCAAGGCCGACAAGGCGCTGATCGAATCGCAGACCCGGGTCGAGAAGCAGCAGCTCGCCACGCTCAAGGCCCAGGAGAAGGCCGCCGCCCAGAAGGGCTTCACCGCGGCGAAGGTGCGGCGCTACCTCGCCGTCGTGCGGCTGCTCGCGCCGGTGCTCGTGCCGCTGGTGTACCAGGGTGTGACCGCGCTGCGCGGTCAGCTCGACGCCGCGCGCGCCCAGCGCATGGGCGTCGCCGTCGACCAGCTCGGCGAGTACACCGGTCACGGCGCGCACCTGAGCGCCCGCATCGCCGGGGCCGAGAAGTCGCTCGGCGAGATCCTCGAGCGCCATCCCAAGGACGCCGAGACCCAGAAGTTCGCCGACGCCATCCGGGGCCGGCTCTCCGACCTGACGGCCGCGGTGCACGCCGCCGAGCAGATGCCGGCACCGCGCCGCAAGGCCGCGCACGCCGGCATCTCGCGGGAGCTGGACGGCATCGAGGCCGACCTGCTCGCCCGCCTCGGCGTGCGCTGACACCAGCGTGACGCCCGGCTCGACCCTGCGCGGCGCCGCCGCGGGAGCGCTGACCGCCGCCCTGGCGGTCGCCGCGCACGGCGGCGCCGGCGGCGGCGTGCCCGGCAACGCGGCGGTGGCGTTGTTGCTCGCCGTCGCGGCCGGGGTCGGGCTCGTCGCCGCCCACCTCCGCGCGGTGCCCACCGCGGTGCTGCTCGCGGCCGGGCAGGGGGCGACGCACCTGGTGCTGGCCGCGGTCACGACCGGCCACCTGCACGCGTCGGCGCCGATGCTCGTCGCACACACCGTCGCGGTCGTTGCGTGCGCGGCCCTGCTCGAGGCGGCGCAACGCCTGTACGGGCCGCTGACCCGGGCGGTGCGGGCGGCATGGACCGCGGCGCCCCCTCGCATCGAGGCAGCCCGGACGGTGCTGCCGGTCGTGGCGGGCCGGACCGTCGCGTCGGCCCGGCCGGCACCGTGCATCTCCCGGCGGGGGCCGCCCGTCGCGGCGTGACCGCGACCCACCCCACCGGAGAGAGAAACCCATGAACATCCCGAACACCGTCGCCGCACGCCGGCGACAGACCCCACTCGTTCTCGCCCGGCTCGCCGGGCTCCTCGGCCTCGCCCGGCTCGCCGGGCTCCTCGGCGCGGTCGCGGCGGCATTGCTGTTCGCGGCCGGCCCGGCCGCCGCGCACTCGGTCGTCATCGCCAGCACACCCGCGCCGGGCGAGCAGATCGCGCAGGGCCCCGAGCGCGTGAGCCTGACCTTCAACGAGGCCCTGCAGGAGTCCTTCGCCGCGCTGACCGTCGTCGGCCCGGACGGCAACCTGTGGTCCAAGGGTGATCCCCTCGTCGAGGACGCCACGGTCTCCGTGGCCGTCGGCGATCTCGGCCCGGCCGGCGAGTACACCATCGCCTACCGCGTGACCTCGGCGGACGGCCATCCGGTCACCGGCACCCAGGTCTTCACCCTCACGCAGGACGGTCCGGGCGCACCCGGCGCGGCGGCCGCCGCCGGTGCCGCGGCGGACAGCGACGAGGACAGCGGCCCGGCCGTGTGGGTCTTCGTCGTCGTGGGCGTCGCCGTCCTCGCCGGCGTGCTGTGGTTCGTGCTGCGCAAGCCGAAGAAGGCCTGACGCCGGTGGCGGGGCGTTGACGACGAGCGGCACCGGCACCGCCGCGCACCGGGCGTGGCTGCTCACCGCCGGCGTCGGCGCCACCGCGGGCGTCGCCGCCGGATGGCTGCTGGCGAACCCGGCCGCGTCGAGCTGGGTGCGGGCGCTGTCGCTGTGCGTCGGCGCGACGGTGCTCGGCCTGGCCACGCTCGGTGTCATGGTGCGCGACGAGCGGCGGCCCCCCGTCGCCCCCGGCGACGTCTGGCGTGTGATCGCCGGTCTCGGCGGGCTCTGGGTGCTGACGGAGGTCGTGCAGCTCGTGCTGCAGGCCGCGGACACCACGAACGTCCCCGTGTCGCGGCTCGGGGTGTCGCGCTTCGCGGAGTACCTCGGCAGTGCGGGCGCCGGCCGGATCGGCGTGGCCGCGCTGCTGTGCGTGCTGGTGTGCACCCTCGTCGCCGCCCTCGCGTATCGCCGGTCGGCGGCGTGGCCCACGGTCCCGGTCCTCGTCGCCGCGGCGCTGGCGCTCATCGCCCGGCCGGTCACCGGCCACATGTCCCAGCAGGCCCTCGGATCGCTGCTCGACGCGGCGCACGCCCTGGCGGCGGCGCTGTGGTTCGGCACGCTCGTCGCGCTGGCCCTGACCGTCCGGTCCCGCGGCGCGTGGGCCCGGCTGCTCCCCCGGTACTCGGTGCTCGCGGTGCGATGCGTCGCCGTGCTCGCCGCGACGGGCGTCGTCGACGCGGCGGTACGGCTCGGCTCGGTCCCGGCGCTCGTCGACACCGGATACGGCCGCATCGTGCTGGCCAAGACGCTGACCCTGACGGCACTGCTGGCGCTGGCGTGGTGGTGGCGGCGGACGTGGGTGCCGGCCGCGGCCGCGCACCGGGTCACCGCGGAGGCGTCGCTGCGCAACGCGGTACTCGAGGTCGCCGCGACGTCCGTCGCGTTCGGGCTCGCTGCGGCGCTGGCCACCAGCGCCTGAGCTGGCCCCGCGGCGTCCCGGCGTCTGGATTGCGGGAGTGTGACCGCGCACAATGGGAGGTGTCGAGAAGAGTGCGACGAAACGGACAGGCACAACGGACGGGACGGTTGCCGATGTCCGAAACCGGTGCTGTGACGACCCGCGTCCGGCCGCACCCGGGCCGCCAGTGATGACCACCCGGACCTCCGCACTGCGGGTGGGATCGGCGATGCCCGATCCGCCGTTCGAGTTCTACGAGCGTGGCGGGCCCGTGGGGTTCGACATCGACCTCACCCGGGCCCTCGCCGGGCACCTCGGGCTGCGGTGGGAATTCGTCCCGCACGAGGGCGACGACTTCGAGACGATCTTCGACGAGCTGGCGGCGGGGCGCTTCGACGTCGTCGCCTCCGGCACCACCGTCACCGAGCCGCGCCGCGAGCGGGCCTCGTTCTGCGCGCCGTACTTCGTGTCCGGGCAGTCTCTGGCGGTCGACACCGCCCGTCACCCCGCGGTGCAGGGGGTGGCAGACCTGACGGGCCTGACCGTCGGGGTGCAGCAGGGGAACACCAGCGAACCGGTGGTGAAACGCCTTCTCGCCGAGGGACGGATCGGCGGGATCCGGGTGTACGCGTACCACGAGATCGACCGTGCCCTGGACGAGCTGTCGACCGGCGGGTGCGACGCCTTCATGAAGCTCGGTCCCGTCCTGACGTGGCTGACCCGCGACCGGACACACGTCGACGTCGTCGAGTACGACATCACCCGCGAGGAGATCGCCCTGGCGGTGCGCCTCGGCGATGCCGTGCTGCGCGCCGATCTCGAGGAGGCGCAGCGCGCCCTCACCGCGGACGGCACGCTCGGCGCGCTGGTTTCACGATGGCTCTCCCTCGCTCGGGGCGACGGCACGTCGTCCTCCTGACGCACCGCGAAGCGATGCCGGCCGGGTGCGGCGGACGAGCAGAACGACCGCCAGCACCGCGACCCACAGCACGAACGCACCGAACATCACGCGTTCGACCGCGCCCATGCCGGGGGTCGGCTCGGCGGCGGCGACCGCCGGCACGTACCGGCCCGTCCATGCTCCGAACGCCAGGATCGTCGCGACCGTGACCGCCGAGTACACCCGGAACCAGGTTCCGAAGGCAGCGGCCGCGAACCCGATCATCGCGCACCACAGCGAGACCGTCACCGCGCTGAGAACCAGGTGCATGGTGTCGGCGAGCGGCATGGCGGCCCCGGCCTCGATGTCCTCACGTCCGGTCATCGGAAACGGCAGCCACAGGGGTCCCACGAATCCGTAGGCCACCAGGAGAACTCCCGCGATGCGCAGGGGGCGGACGCCGCGGCCCGTCCGCCACACGCCGATCCCGAAGGCGACGATCAGCACGTCGTACACGAATCCCACAGCGGTCAGGGGTGCCCGGGTCGGCGCGCCGACCGACGTCAGCTCGCTGATCGCCTGATCGAACCGGCTGTAGCCGTCGTAGAGCGCAGCCGCGAGTATCTCGTGCGCAACCACGTACAACAGCGACGACACGACCCCGCAGGCGAGCAGCACCGTCGACGCCGTGCTCGGACGGTGCGACCCGTCGCGCCGGGCCTGGGATGTGTGCGGAGCAGGGGTGGACACCGTCGACCTCCCCGGACGCCGACTCGGCGGTGCGGGCGCCCGATGGGTCCAGCATGATCCGGCCGGGGAGGCGACGCCAGAGACCTTCGGCCCCGATCCCCGCGGAATGTGAGCTATCCGTCGCCCGTATCCCCCGCCACGGCCGTTGCAGCATGCCACGCTGACGCACCGAGCCACGGACGCGCCGGGGCGGAAGGGACGAGGGTGTATCGGAAGATCGAACTGCGGGGCCGGCAGGGCTTCGAGGCGATGGCCTCCGATGCCGGGAGCCGCACCGAGCTGTTCGTCCCCGACGTGACGCAGTTCCGGTTCCGGATGGAGATCTGCAACGTCGGGGCGATCAGTGTCGGCCGGGTGCAGATGTCACCGCATCGTGCTCTGGCCGGCGTCGTCGAGGACGGCGAGGTCGCGAACCTGTTCCTGATGCTCACCGGCGAGCGGATGGTCGACCACGGCACCACCCGGGTACACGTCAAGAGCGGCCGGATCGTCCTGCAGGTCGGGTGGAATCGATACGAGGCCGCGGATGCGGACGGCTCGGACCTGCTCCTGGTGCGCATTCCCCGCCACCGGCTCGAAGAACGCGGACTCGATCTCGAGGAGACGGCCGTGACGTTCGGGCCGGCCAAGCCCACCCTGTCGACGCACGCGCTCAACGCAGTGGGAATGGCCATGCTCCGCGAACGCGGTCGTCACAACACCACCGCGGCCCCGCGCGGCGTGGAGAACGCCCTGATCGAGCTCGTGGTGGGGCTGCACCACGAATCGCTCGGCTACGGCGCCGATTCCGGCGAACTGTGCGGCAGCGCGTACACCCGCGCCCTCACCCTCGTCCGGGCCCATCACAGCGACCCGATGCTGACTCCGACCGTGATCGCGGAGCGGCTGCAGATGTCCTTGCGGAGCCTGCAGCGCGCCTTCGCGGCCCACGACACCACGGTCGCGTCCCAGATCCGGCGACTGCGCGCGCACCGCGCCGCCGTGCTCCTCCAGGAACCCGCCTATGCCCGCACCACGGTCGCCGAGATCGCGGCGATCGCCGGTTTCGCGTCCAGCGCCGAGCTGCGTCGCGCCCTTCGCGCGGTGCGCGGCGTGAGCCCGAGTGAGCTGCGACCGCACTGAGCTCGACCACACCGGGCTCGACCGCACCGGGCTGCGACCACGCTGGGCCTCGACCCGCACCCGGAATGATCGTGCTGCATTTCGCGTCACCACGGCGCATTCTGCGCCGCCGTGTTCCGGTGCCCGGCGAAGACCGTGTACCTGTTTGCGTCCGGGTGTCCTTTCCGTCCGTTTCCCGGGCACCTCCGAACCGTGAGAGGCGTGTGCGTGATGCTGGATTCGTTGTGGGACCTGTTGTGGTACACCCTGGTCGTCTTCGCGTTCGTCGCGTACCTGCTGATCCTGTTCCAGGTGCTGACGGACCTGTTCCGTGACCGTTCCACGTCCGCCGTGGTCAAGGTCGTGTGGATCATCTTCCTGGTCGTCCTCCCGTACCTGACCGCCTTCGTCTACCTGCTGGTGCGGGGCCGCGGCATGTCCGAGCGGCACGCGGCCGCCCACGAGGCGGCCCAGCACGCGGCCGACGACTACATCCGCAAGGTGGCCGGACGATCCCCGGCGGCCGAGATCGCCGAGGCCCAGGCACTGCTCGAGGCCGGGACGATCACCGGCGACGAGTTCGACCGGCTCAAGGCCAAGGCCCTGCGCTGACTACCACCGCTGACGTCGAGCCCGGCCGGGTGGTCACGCCGCGCGCTCGGCTGCTCGGCTACGGGCGCCGGTTCCACCCGATCGGTCTGGGCTTCGCGCTGGTGTTCTTCGTCTGGTCGATGACGCCGTCGTTGCTGCCGCGGGTGTGGTATCTGCAGGGCGTGGCGTCGGGGCTGAGCCTGGTGACCGGCTATGGGATCGGCTGCCTGCTCGCCTGGGTGGTCCGGCGCTGCGGCGTCGATCCGCAGTGGTCGGAGCGGACCCGCCGGGTCGGCTGGTGGATTCTGGCCGGGGCGGCGCTGGTGCTGGTGCCGGTGTTCCTCGTGCTGGGGTCGTGGTGGCAGCAGATCATCCGGGACCTGGTGGGGGTGCCGCGGGCCCAGCGCTCGTTCTATCTGCTGGTGCTGCTGATCGCCCTGGTCGTCGCTCTGGCGCTGCTGACGATCGGCCGGGGCCTGCGTGCGGGCACGAACCGGTTGACCCGGCTGGGCCGGCGGTACGTGCCCGGGCCCGTCGCCCGGCTCGGGGCGGTGACCCTCGTGGTGCTCCTGAGCGTGTTCGTGCTCGACGGCGCCGTCCACCGGGGTGTGCTGGGCGTGGCGGAACGCTCGTCCGAGGTGGCCGATCAGGGCACCGCACCGGGTGTGGTGCAGCCCGGGCTGCCGGAACGGTCCGGATCGCCGGCCTCGAACGAGGCGTGGGACACCCTGGGCCGGGAGGGCCGCACCTTCGTCGCGGGCGGGCCGAGCGCCGAGCAGATCGAGACCGTCACCGGGGCGCCGGCGCGCACCCCGATCCGGGTCTATGCCGGCCGCGAATCCGCCGACACGGTCGAGGGCATCGCGGACCGGGTCGTCGCCGAGCTCGAGCGCACCGACGCATTCGACCGCCGGGTGCTGGCGGTGGTGACCACCACCGGCCGCGGCTGGGTCAACGCGAACGTCGCCGGGGCCTTCGAATACGTCGCCGGCGGGGATTCGGCGATCGCGGCCATGCAGTACTCGTTCCTGCCCAGCGCGTTGTCGTTCGTCGCCGACCGGGAGACGCCCCGGCTGGCAGGGCGGGCGCTGTTCGAGGCGGTGTATGCGGCGTGGTCGGCGCGGCCCGAGCCGGAGCGGCCGACGCTGGTGGTGTTCGGCGAGAGCCTGGGCTCGTACGGCGGTCAGGCGGCGTTCGCGTCGGGGCCGGACCTGGTCGCCCGGACCGACGGGGCGCTGCTGGTGGGTACCCCGAACTTCGCGCAGCCGTGGGGGGAGATCACCGCGGACCGCGACCCGGGGTCGCTCGAGCGGCTGCCGGTGGTCGACGCCGGCCGCCACATCCGGTTCGCGTCCCGCCCGGACGACGCGGACCTGCCCGGGCCGTGGCAGTTTCCGCGGGTGGTGTTCTGGCAGCACGCGAGCGATCCGATCACCTGGTGGTCGTTCGAGCTGTTGCTGCGGGAGCCGGACTGGTTGCGGGAGCCGCTCGGCCCGGATGTGGATCCGGGCATGCGGTGGCTGCCGTTCGTCACGTTCTGGCAGGTCACGCTCGACATGGTGTTCTCCGCCGACGTCCCGTCCGGGTTCGGCCACGCGTACGGGCCGGAGGCCGCGCAGTTGTGGGCGGACATCCTCGCCCCCGACGGCTGGGACGACGCGGCCACCCACCGGGTGCAGAACGCCCTCGCCGGAACGGCGTCCGACGACTGAACCGCTGTGGGTACCGAACAGCTGTAGGTACTGGACATCTGTAGGTACTACAGCGCCCCGGCGGCCACCCGCAGATCGGCGACCAGCCCGGCGAGGGCCTCGTCCCGCTGCTCCGCCGGTCCGCGCAGGATCGCCGACGGGTGGATCGTGGCGACGACGGCCGGAGCGGACGGAATCTGCACCTCCCCGTCGAGGTGCAGGATCTCCCCCCGGTGCGCGGTCACCCGGAACGACGGGCCGAGCAGCGACTGGGCCGCGGTGGCGCCGAGGCACACGAGCACGTCGGGCTGCACGGCCCGCAGTTCGGCGACCAACCAGGGCCGGCACGCGACGATCTCGCCGCGTGCCGGTTTCTTGTGGATGCGACGCCCGCCGGCGGCGGCCCGCTCGAACTTGAAGTGCTTGACCGCGTTGGTCACGTAGACCTCGCCGCGGTCGATCCCCGCCTCCTCGAGGGCCCGGTCGAGCAGCCGCCCGGCCGGGCCGACGAACGGCTCCCCGGCCCGGTCCTCCTGATCGCCGGGCTGCTCGCCGACGAGCACGAGCCGGGCCGTGGCCGGGCCGGCGCCGAACACGGTGCGTTCGGCGTTCCGGTACAGCTCGCATCCGCGGCAGCCGCCCGCCGCGGCCGCGAGCTCGGCCAGGTCGGTGGTCTCCGGCACGAACTCCTCGGCTCCCGGTTGCCTGCTCACCGCCACCTCCCTTCGGTGACGGACGGGTACCCACCGGCGCTCAGGACATGCGCAGCCGCGACACCCAGGCCCGTGTATCGGCGGGATCGATGACGTCGTCGAGTTCGAAGATCGTCGCGGCCTGCAGGGCCTTGCCGTGCTGGTAGGCGGCGGCGACGAGCTGCGCGAACAGCTCGTCGCGCGCGGCCCGGTCGGGTGCGGCCTCGAGTTCCTTGCGGAAGCCGAGCCGCACCGCCCCCTCGAGCCCCATGCCGCCGATCTCGCCGGTGGGCCACGCCACGGTGAACTCGGGTGCGTGGAAGGACCCGCCGGCCATGGCCATGGCGCCGAGGCCGTAACCCTTGCGCAGGATGATCGTGCCGAACGGGACGGTCAGGCGCGCACCGGCGACGAACAGCCGGCCGAACCGGCGCACCGTGGCCTCCTTCTCCGACTCGGGTCCGACCATGAATCCCGGTGTGTCGCAGAGGCTCACGACGGGCAGGCGGTGCGCCTGGCACAGCTCGAGGAAGTCGGCGGCCTTGTCCGCGGCCTCGGCGTCGATCGCGCCGCCGAGGTGGTGGCTGCTGTTGGCGAGCACCCCGTACGCCGCGCCCTCGACGCGGACGAGGGCGGTGACGATGCCGACACCGTAGTCGCCGCGCAGTTCGAGCACGGAACCGACGTCGGCGATCGCATCGATCGCCGCGCGCACGTCGTAGGCGCGCAACCGGTTCTCGGGAACGACGTGGCGCGCCAGCCGCGGGTCCGGGGCCGCCCACTCGCCGGCGGCGGCGGTGAAGTAGCCGAGGTACTGCCGGGCCAGTTCGACGGCGTGCGCCTCGTCGCGTGCGGCGAGGTGCACGACGCCGTTGCGGCGCTGCACGTCGATCGGGCCGATGTCCTCGGGCCGGTACACGCCGAGCCCGCCGCCCTCGATCATCGCGGGCCCGCCCATGCCGATGTTGGTGTCGGGGGTGGCGATCAGCACGTCGCACACGCCGGCGAGGGCGGCGTTGCCGGCGAAGCACCGCCCGGAGACCACCGCGACGGTGGGGACGCGCCCCCGCAGGGCGGCCATCGCGCGGAACGTCGACAGCTCCAGGCCCTGTCCGGGTCCGGCGTCGACGTCCCCGGGCCGTCCGCCGCCGCCCTCGGCGAACAACACGAGCGGCACCTCGCGGCGGGCGGCGAGTGCGAGCAGCCGGTCGGTCTTGCTGTGGTTGCGCATGCCCTGTGTGCCGGCGAGGACGGTGTAGTCGTAGGAGAGCACCACCGATTCGGCACCGTCGATGCGGGCGAGACCGCCGACGAGCCCGTCGGCGGGGGTGTTGGCGATCAAATCCTCCTCGCTGCGCCGGCTGCGCTGCGCGGCGAGCACGAGCGGCCCGTACTCGACGAAGGTGCCGTCGTCGACGAGGTCGGCGATGTTCTCCCGCGCGGTTCGACGGCCCGTCCGGTGCCGCTTGGCGACCGCGTCGGGCCGGGCGGCGTCGAGGGTGCGGGCGTGCCGGTTCCGGATCTCGGTGAGGTCGTCGCGCACGGCGTCGAGGTCCCGCTCACCCCCGTCGCCGGTGGCCGCGTCGCCGGACCCGGCGCGCACCACGGCGAGCACCTCCCCCGGCTGCACGGTCTGCCCCGGCCGCACCAGCAGGCGCACCACGGTCGCCGATCCGGAGGCGGACACCACGTGCTGCATCTTCATCGCCTCGAGCACCGCGACGGGTGCGCCCGGCGCGAGCGCGTCGCCGTCGGCGGCGGTCTCGACGACGGTGCCGACCATGTCGGCGCGCACCGCCTCCTCCCCCGCGTGCAGTTCCGGCGCGACGGCCGGTGCGCCGTCGGGGCCGGCGACGGCGAGGTCGGCGATCCGTTCGTCCAGCCACGACGTGTGCACGTCGGATGCCGCGAAGTCCTTGTCGCGCAGGATGTTCTGCAGAAACTCGGCATTGGTGGCGACACCCTCGACGAGCAGGTCGCCGAGCGCCGCGTCCGTCTTGCGCAGCGCCGCCGCGAAGTCGTCGATGCGGGTGTGGGTGATCACCTTGGCCAGCAACGAGTCGTAGCGCGGGCTGGTCGTCAGCCCGGGACGGCCGTAGGTGTCGACGCGGACGCCCGGTCCGGTGGGCGGCGTGAACACGGTGAGCGTGCCGGAGGCGGGTACGGCCCGGCCGTCGGGGCGCATCGTCTCGGTGTTGACGCGAGCCTGGACGGCGATGCCCCTCGCGGCGGCGGGCTCGCCGCGCACGCCGGCGCCGTCGGCGGTGACGCCGCCGGGCAGGCCGAGTTCGTCGAACCGGGCACCGCGGGCGATCGCGATCTGCGTCGCGGCCAGGTCGACGCCGGTGACCTCCTCGGTGACCGTGTGCTCCACCTGGATCCGGGGGTTCACCTCGAGGAACACCGCGTCGTCGCCGGCGACGAGGAACTCGACGGTGGCCAGACCCCGATAGCCCACCGATGCGCACAGCCGCGCCGCGGCCTCGTGCAGCGCGCGGCGCACCGTCGCGCCGAGCCGTTGCGCCGGAGCGATTTCCACGAGCTTCTGGTGGCGTCGCTGCACGCTGCAGTCCCGGTCACCGAGCGCGAGAGCCCGCACCCCGCCCGCGCCGTCGGGGGCCGCGACGACCTGCACCTCGATGTGCCGGGCCCGAGCGCACAGGGCCTCGGCGAACAGCGCGCCGTTGCCGAAACCCAACTCCGCCTCGGCCGTACACGCGCGGAAGGCGTCGTCGAGGTCCGCGGCGTCGCGCACGATCCGCATGCCGCGGCCGCCCCCGCCGGCGAGCGCCTTCAGGACGATGCCGCCGGGGTGGGCGGCGAGGAAGTCGCGGGCCGCGCCGGCCGTGACGCCCCCGTCGGTGGCGGGCAGCACGGGCACCTGTGCGGCGACGGCGGTGCGGCGGGCGGCGGCCTTGTCGCCGAAGATCCGCAGCACCTGCGGCTTGGGGCCGACGAACGTCACCCCGGCCGCGGCGCACGCTTCGGCGAATTCGGCGTTCTCGCTGAGGAATCCGTATCCGGGGTGAACGAGGGTGCAGCCGGTCTCGGCGGCGGCGCGCAGCAGCGCCTGCCCGTCGAGGTAGGCGGCCGGTCCGGCACCGGTCAACGCGACGGCGCGGGTGGCGGCGGCGACGTGCGGGCTGTCCGCGTCGTCCTCGGCATACACGGCGACGGTGTCGAGGCCGAATTCGGTGGCGGAACGGATGACCCGCAGGGCGATCTCGCCGCGGTTGGCTACGAGCAGCATGGGTGTCGGGGGTCCTGTCGGTCGGGGCCGGTCAGCGGAAGCCGATGAGCCGTTCGGACATCGCGATCATGTCGTCGATGTAGGACTGCTGTTCCTGTCTCGGGGCGCCGAGCAGACGCAGGGCGCCGGCGCGTTGCGCGTCGGCGAGGGTGCGGGCGATGCGTTCGGGTGGCGCGCACGGGAGCACCTCGCCGGTGGCGTTGATGCGCTCGACGAACCGCACGTAGCGGCCCACGAGGCGTTCGCGCACGCTCTCCCACTCGGCGCCGACCTCCTCGTCGAGGCGGGCGCGGTGTTCGATCAGCTCGAGGATGCGGCCGTTGACGTAGACGGACTCGATGAAGGCGCGGGTGGTGGTGCGCAGCACCCGGCGCAGGTCGTCCACCGCCCGCCCCTCCATGTGCTGGGCGTCGAGGAACTGCCGGCACACGAGGGTGGCGAGCGCGCGGAACACCTCCTCCTTGGAGGAGAAGTACGCGTAGAAGGTGGCGCGGGAGACGTCGGCGCGGCCGGTGATCACCGCGACGGTGGTGCGCTCGTAGCCGAGTTCGCCGAAGCAGTCGCGGGCGGTCTCGAGCAGGGCCTGCCGGCGCGGGCCGTCGCTGTCGCGCCGGGCGGACCGGGCCCGTTCCTGGGCTTCGCTCGTCGTCACCCGCACAGCATGCGTTGACGTTGACGTCAATGTCAACGGCGGACGCCGCGCTCGTGTCGCTCCACGCCGCCGGGCGGGCGCGGGCTCAGGACCCGCTGCGGCCCTCGGGGTGGGACGGGGACGATCCGGGCGAGCTCACCGGCCGGGGCCAGGGGCGCCCCGCCAGACGCTCGATGTCGGTGTTGAACCGTTCGAGCCAGCGGGCGAACTCGGCGACCTCGGCGGGATCCCAGTCGACCAGCACCCGCTCGAGCCCGGCGACGGAGCGGGCGCGTTCGTCGTCGAGGCGACGGACACCCTCCGCGGTGATGCGGAACTTGCGCGCGACGCCCCCCTCGGGGTCGGGGATGCGCTCGGCGAGAGCTGCGCCGGCCGCATCCGCTCGTGGACCTGCGGGCCACCGCCCGGCCCCAGGCGCTGCCGACCAACGCCGCCTCGGTCGTGGTGGGGTTCGGGATGTACGCGCAGTCGCTCATCGTGCCGCAGCTGCTGCAGCTGCCCGCCGAGACCGGCTACGGCCTGGGCCGGTCGATGCCGGCCATGGGACTGTGGATGGCACCGGGCGGCCTGGTGATGATGGCCGTCTCACCGATCGGCGGAAAATTGTCCGCGACCCGCGGCCCGAAGGTCACCCTGTTGATCGGATGCCTGGTCATCGCCGCCGGCTACGGGGTGTCCCTGCTGCTCATGGGCTCGACGTGGGGCTTGATGCTCGTCGTCTGCATCGGCAGCGCCGGTGTCGGCTTCGCCTACGGGGCCATGCCCGCGCTGATCATGGGTGCGGTGCCGCAGTCCGCCACGGCGTCGGCGAACAGCGTCAACTCCCTGATGCGCGCAGTGGGCACCTCGGTGTCGGCGGCGGTGGTCGGCGTGGTCCTGTCGCAGATGAGCGTGCCGGTCGGCGGCTACAGCCTGCCGACCGAGGGCGGGTTCCGCACCGGGATGCTCATCGGCTGCGGTGTCGCCCCCGTCGCCGCCGCCGTCACCCTCGCCATCCCCGTCGCCCGGCGGCCGAGCCTCGAACCGGTGCGCGAGCCCGCCGCGGCCCGGGTGTGAGCCGACCCGGTTTACGCAACACGGGTGTTCTCGAAATGCACCGCACACCAACGAAATCCGCTCGGCCACTACCCTGTTCGCACACCCGCCGCACCACTACCATGGTCTGCATCCCATAGTGGACAACCGTCCTCCGGAAGGATCGATCATGACCACGATGGAAATGCCGCACGTCACCGAGTGCAGCGTCGGCACCTGCTCCTACAACCACGACGGCTGCCACGCCTACGCCATCAACGTCGCCGGGCACAACGGCAGCGCCGACTGCGAGACGTTCATCCCGCTGTCGACCAAGGGCGGCCTGGACACCGTCACCAGCAGCATGGTCGGCGCCTGCCAGCGCGCCGACTGCGTGCACAACCAGGATCTCGAGTGCACCGCGAGCGAGATCCGCGTGGGCGGCACCGGCAGCGGAGAGCACGCGGCCAACTGCCTGACCTACCGAGCCCGGTAGGTTCCGCCGACCTCACCGCCGCGGCCGCATCAACGTGCGCACCGCGTCCGTCAACGCGGCCGCCGACAGCTCGGGACTGATCGCGCGCTGCAGGCCCAGGCCGATGCCGAGCCCGAGCAGCATGGCCGACGCCTGCCCGGGATCCATCGTGGGCGTGACGTCGTACCGGTCGGCGAGCGAGCGGATCAGCTCGGCGATGAGCGTGCGCACCCCTTCGGCACCCGCCGCGATGCGGGACCGGATCTCCTCGTTGTGCCGGGAGCGCACCGAGAACTCGATCTCGAGCAGGGTCCAGCGCCGGTCGCCGATGGTGCGCTCGGCCCACACCCCGAACGCGGTCACCACGTCGTCGAGCGTCGCACCGGCCGCGAGCGTCGCGGCGATCTCGCCCATGCGCTCGGCCCGGATCCGATCGAGCACCGCGAAGCACAACTCGTCCTTGTTGCGGAAGTTGGAGTACACCGCACCCTTGGAATAACCGGCGTCCTCGGCGATCTGGTCGAGGGACGCCGCGGCGTAGCCGCGCTCGAGGAAGTGCTCGGCCGCCGTGGCGAGCAGATCCTCACGGGTGCGTGCCTGAGTCTCCTGGCGGGTCGGTCGTGCCACGACTCGACGGTACCGGAGCGGCCGAAGTTCGGATACTGTGGTTATCCGGATACCGACGGTATTCGAATGGGGATCACGGGAGACGAGGGGACGACGCGATGGACGAATACCGGGTGGTGGTGATCGGCGCCGGGATCTCCGGCATCGGCGCGGCGATCGCGCTGCGACGGCGCGGGATCACCGACTTCGTCGTCCTCGAGAAGGCCGGGACCCTCGGCGGCACGTGGCGCGCCAACACGTACCCCGGATGCGCCTGCGACGTGCCCTCGCTGCTGTACTCGTACTCCTTCGCCCGGAACCGGGACTGGAGCCGAATCTTCGCCGGGCAGAACGAGATTCGCGACTACATCGAGCACACCGCCGACGCCCGCGGCGTGAGGTCCCACGTCCGGTTCGGGATCGAGATGCTGCGCGCGGACTGGGACCCGATCGACGCGCGCTGGACCCTCGAGACCACCGGCGGGACCGTGCGGGCGCGGTTCCTCGTCGCCGCCGCGGGACCGTGGAACGAACCGCTCGTACCCGACATCCCCGGTCTGTCGCAGTTCCCCGGCGAGGTGTTCCACTCGGCGCGCTGGAACCACGACTACGACCTGCGCGGCAAGCGCGTGGCCGTCGTCGGCACCGGAGCCTCGGCCGTCCAGTTCGTCCCCGAGATCGCGCCGGACGTCGCGCGGCTGCACCTGTACCAGCGGACGGCGCAGTGGGTGCTGCCCAAGCCCGACCGCCGGCTGTCGGGGTTCGAGCGCCGGCTGCTCGCCCGCGTCCCGGGCGCGCGACGACTGGTCGAGGCGACCGAGTACGCGCTCATGGAGGCCCTCGGCCTCGGCTTCCGGCACCCGTGGCTCATGCGGCAACTGCAGTGGATCGGCCGCGCCCAGCTGCGGGCGCAGGTCCGCGACCCGCGGCTGCGCCGCGCCCTGACCCCCGACTACACCCTGGGCTGCAAGCGGCTGCTCATGTCGAACACCTACTACCCCGCCCTCACCCGCCCCCACGTCGAGGTCCACCCGAGCGCGGTGCGCGAGATCCGCGGCTCCACCGTGATCGCCCAGGACGGCAGCGAAGCCGAGGTCGACGCCGTCGTCTTCGGCACCGGCTTCCACATCCTCGACATGCCGATCGCCGGCCGGATGTTCGACGGACAGGGACGCAGCCTCGACGAGCACTGGCAGGGCAGCCCGCAGGCGTTCCTGGGGTCGTCCGTCGCGGGCTTTCCCAACGCGTTCGTCCTGCTCGGCCCCAGCCTCGGCACCGGTCACACGTCGGCGTTCCTCATCCTCGAAGCCCAGCTCGAGCACGTCGCGACCGCGATCGACACGGCGGTGCGCCGCGGCTGGCGCACCCTCGAGGTGCGGCGCGACGTCCAGGACGCCTTCAACGACGAGGTCCAGGCCGCCCTGCCGGGCACGGTCTACAACTCCGGCGGATGCCGCAGCTACTTCTTCGACGCCAACGGCCGCAACAGCTTCAACTGGCCGTGGTCGTCGGCCGCGCTCCGTCGCCGGGTGTCGGCGTTCGACCCGGGCGTCTACGCCGTCACGCGCGACGACGAACCCGTGCCCGCCGGGTGATCCGTGTCCGCCGGTGATCCGTGCGCCCGGCGGTCCTCGGTGCCCGGATGGCCGGCGTACCGTCGGGTCATGGCCCGCAGGTCCGCCACCCGCCGCCGTCCGCCCCCGTCGGACGGCTACCTGTACGAACCCAGCGAGCGGCGGGTCCGCGGAACCTGGGCCGGTCACACCGTGGTCGACACCATCCGCGCGCTGCTCGTGTGGCCGCCCGGCCATCCCGTCCCCTTCTACCTGTTCCCCCGCGACGACGTGCGCACCGATCTCCTCGCGCCCGCCCCGGCACCGGGCGACAGGAACGACGTCGCGCGGTGGTTCGACCTGACCGACGACGAGACCCGGGCGCCCGCCGCGGCGTTCGTGCTCGACGTCGCGGGACTCGAGGAGTACATCGGCTTCGAATGGTTCGGCCGCCGGGGAGCGGGCATCGAAAACTGGTACGAGGAGGACACGGAGATCTTCGTTCATCCCCGCGACCCGCACCACCGGGTCGATGCGCTGCCCAGCAGCCGGCACGTGCAGGTGTCCATCGCCGGCACGGTCGTCGCCGAGACCCGGAACCCGGTGCTGCTGTTCGAGACCCACCTGCCCGTGCGGTACTACATCCCGCCCGCCGACGTCGACTTCTCGGTACTCGAGGAGACGGAACTGCACACGTCGTGCCCCTACAAGGGTACGGCCCGGTACTGGAGCTTCACCGGAACGCCGCGGGCCGAGAACGTCGCCTGGTCGTACCCGGATCCCCTCCTCGCCGTCGCACCGATCGCCGGCCACGTCGCGTTCTACAACGAGGCGGTGGACCTCGTCGTCGACGGCGTTCCCGTCGCGCGTCCGGGCGGCTGACCGCGCCGGCTCACCGCTCGAGCCGGATCCACGGGCCGCCGTCCCCCGCGGCCCGCAACCGAGTGCCGAAGATCGCCGACGACTCCTCGAGCGCCGCGCGCAGCCAGCGCTCCTGCGACTGCGTGACGTGTTCGAGCCGCATCCGCCGCGCCCGCACCGGCATCATCCGCAACTCCCGCAGCTCCCGCGAGTCCGCGTCGAACGAGACGACATACAGCAGGCGCAACTCGTCGCGGAAGCGCTCGTAGCCGCCGATGCCCTCGTAGTCGTTGATCAGGTCGCCGCACCCGTACAGCACCGGCTTGCCGCGGTAGACCTCCAGCGGCCGCGGGTGATGGGACGAATGCCCGTGCACCACATCGACGCCGCCGTCGATCAGACGGTGCGCGAACCGCACGTGCTCGTCCGGCACCGCGTAGCCCCAGTTGGATCCCCAGTGCACCGACACCACCACCACATCGCCGGCTGCACGGTCGGCGTCGATCCGGGCGAGCAGCCCGTCGGCTCCCGCCTCCGACACCTCCGGCAACAGCGCCACCCCGGGCCGCGTCGCCGTCGCGGCCCACCACGGGGCGATCCCGCTCGACACCGCGCCCACCGACCACACCCGCACCCGGCACGCCCCGACCGGGACCGTCGCCGGCCGCCACGCCAGCCGATCGTCGCCGCCCGCGCCGGCGAGCCGCAGTCCCGCCGCCGTGAGGACCTCGACGGACTCGCGCAGACCACGGACGCCGAAGTCGAGCACGTGATTGTTGGCCAGGGTGCACACGTCGACCCGTGCGACGGTGACCACCTCGACGTTCGCCGGATTCATCCGGTAGTGGATGCCCTTCTCCGGCGCGTAGTCCCGCGACGTGGTCACGGACGTCTCGAGGTTGACGATCCGAACGTCCGGGGCGCACTCGTCGAGCACGGACAGCGCGATGCCCCACGGCCAGTCGTATCCCGCGGGCCGCGGAATCGCGCCGCTGCGGGTCTCGGCGAGTTCGACGTAGTCCCGGGCGTCCTTCACGTAGGACTCCCGCAGCGTGGGACCTCCGGGGTGCGGGAGGATCTGGTCCACACCCCGGCCGGTCATCACGTCTCCGGCGAGGAAGAGCGTCACCGTGCCCGGCACACCTGCGACAGTAATCCCCGGCCCCCGGATCCGTCGCGCGTCCGCGGGCACAGGTCAGCCCGACGCGTAGCTCGGCTGCTCGGTGACGTCGCCGAGCACGACCAGCGTCGCGAGGGTGTTCTCCCACCGGATCCGGGCGGCGCCGACCGTCGCCTGCACGACGGTCCCGTCCGGGCGGCCGAACTCGCACAGCTGCCCGGTCCGGTCGTGCAGCGAGCGGACGGTGACGGAACCGTCGGGCCACGTGCCGCCGGTGAAGATCTCGTGCAGCGCCCGGTCCTCCACGTCCCGGGCGTCGACGCCGAGCAGCGCGGCAAAGGTGGGATTGGCGTAGGCGATGGCGCCGCCGTCGCGCACGGCGATGATGGGGACGGGCAGCAGATCGAGGACGGCGGGCAGGGGCAGCGGCGCCAACCGGTCCGGCAGGTGCGCCCAGGTCGCGGCCTTGGCCCGATACAGATCCAAGTCGGCGTCGTGGTAGAGGTCCATGGGGTCGCTGACGACGCCCGCCGCGACCCCGAAGCTGACCGGCACGGGATTCGCGCGGGCCATGTCCTCGAGCACCGCGCGCCCCTCCTCTTCGTCCGTGTCCGGGAGCACGACGAGGAATTCGTCGCCGCCGAGACGAGCCAGGATTCCACCGCGCGGCACCTGTTGCGCCCACGCCCCGGCGGCATCGCGGAGCAGTGCGTCACCCGCGGGATGCCCGTGCTCGTCGTTGAACGCCTTGAATCCGTCGACGTCGAGCAGGCCCAGGCAGACCCGGGTACCACGGTCGCGCGGCCGCGAGCGCAGTTCGAGGTCGAGACCCGCGCGGTTGCGCAGGCCGGTGAGCGGATCGCGGGTCGCCGCGTTCACCAGCAGCCGTCCGACGGCCCCGAAGATCGCCCCGGAGCCGAGCAGGGCGGCGGCGACGATCACGTAACCGACCCACAGCAGGCGCGTCGGGGCGACGGCCGCGGCGCCGAGGGTCGCCGCGGTGAGCGCCCCGATCCACAGGACGGCCTGCCGCGGTGGCCAGAACGCCGCGAGATACATCGACAGGAACATCGATCCCATGACGCTGATGAGGATGCGGGAGGGATCGACGTGGAACGCGATCACCGCCGGCATCGCGACGACCGCGCACGCGGTGGCGGCGACGATGGGGGTGCGTCCCAGACGCCGCGGCGCCCACCGCAGGATCACCAGCCCCGCGATGCCCAGCGCCAGCGCCGAGGCCATGCCGGCGAAGCTGCCGGATCGGGCGATGGCCGGATCGAGCAGGGCCGCAACGATTCCTACCGCGACGAGCCCGGTGCTGACCGCCAGGTACCACACGAGCAGACGGCGCCGCTGGACCCGGAGGTTCTCCGTCGCACCGTGCAGCACCTGGCGATCGCCCACACCCGGATTATCGCGTTCGTCGCACCGCTTGTGTCCCGCTCGGCGAAATGCCGGCCGTCACCGGCCCGGCAGCCACTGCATCGCCTTGACGAAGGGCGGCATCACCTTCGACCACAGCTTCGGCGGAACCCCACGGGGCCCACCGAGATTCATCACCCGGGTGGTCGCGATCGTCTGCGGCTCGGTGTACTTGATCAGGCCCTCGGCGCCGTGCCGGCGGCCCATACCCGAGATGCCCATGCCGCCCATCGGCGCGTCGGTGCTGCCCCACGCCGGCGCGTAGCCCTCGTCGACGTTGACGGTGCCCGCCCGCACCCGCGCCGCGATGGCCTCGCCCTGCGCCTTGGTGCCCGCCCACACGCTGGCATTGAGCCCGTACTCGGTGTCGTTGGCGCGACGGATCGCCTCCTCGACGTTGTCCACCGGGTACACCGACACGAGCGGACCGAACGTCTCCTCCCGGTAGCACTCGGCGTCCTCGGGGACGTCGGTGAGCACCGTCGGCTCGTAGAACAGGGGGCCGAGATCGGGCCGGGCCCGGCCGCCGGCAACGACGGTGGCACCCTTGGCGACGGCATCGTCGACGTGCCCGGAGACGGCCTTGACCTGGGTCTCGTTGACCATGCTGCCCATTTCGACGCCGTACTCGTAACCCGGCCCGAGGGTCATGTTCCGCACCCGCTCGCCGAGCATGCGGAGGAACTCGGGGGCGACGGACTTCTCCACGTAGATCCGTTCGATGGAGATGCACAGCTGCCCGGAGTTGGAGAAGCACGCCCGCACGGCCGCGTCGGTGACCTCGCGCAGGTTCGCACCGGCGGTGACGATCATCGGGTTCTTGCCGCCGAGTTCGGCGGAGAAGCCGATGAGGCGGCGGCCCGCCTGCTCGGCGAGGAGGCTGCCGGTCTGCGAGGAGCCGGTGAACATGAGGTAGTCGGCGTTCTCGACGAGGGCGGTGCCCACGACGGAGCCGGGCCCGGGCACCACGGCGAACAGGTCGCGCGGCAGGCCGGCCCGGTAGAGCAGTTCGACGACGGCCAGCGCGCAGTAGGGGGTCTGGCTGTCGGGCTTGAGGACGACGGCGTTACCGGCGAGCAGGGCGGCGATCGCGTCGGAGACGGCGAGGGTCATCGGGTAGTTCCACGGGGCGATGACCCCGACGACGCCCTTCGGGTGGTAGCGCACGGTGGTCTTCGTCAGGCCGGGAAGCATACCCGTGGCGCGGCGGGGACGCAGCAGCCGGGGCGCGGTGCGCGCGTAGTAGCGCGCGGTGAGGGCGATGTCGAGGACCTCCTCCTGCGCCGACGCGCGGGCCTTGCCGGTCTCGGCCTGGGCCATGTCCATCAGCTCTTCGCGGTGGGCCAGCACCAGGTCGTGGTAGCGGTGGAAGATCTCGGCGCGTTGCTCGACGGAGCGGCGGGCCCAGTCGGCCTGCGCGACGCGGGCCCGCTCGAGGGCGGCCCTGGCGTCGTCGGCGGTGCCGATGGGAACCGTCGCGAGTTCACGACCGGTGAAAGCCTCCACGACCGAGCGGGTGGGACGGCTCGCTGCGTCCGGGATGGCGATGAGCTCGGCCAACCGTGCGAAGGTGGCGGCGCTGGGAGCAGGCATGTCGTACCCCTACTGGTGAGTAGTTCTTGCAGTTACACCAACCTACCGCGCGGCGTGGTGCTTGTCACAGAGCGGGCTGTTCGCCGCCCGGCAGCCCCGCTAGCCTGAGGAGATGGACCCACCGGTCACCCGGTATCTTCCGCGCGACGGCCACGGCCTCGCGTACCAGGTGGTGGGTGAAGGCCCGGTGGACGTCGTGTGGTTCCTCGAGATCCAGACCCACCTGGACCTGATGTGGACCGACCCCCACCTGCACTACCTGATCGAACGCAACGGCACCTTCGGCCGCTCGGTGTACTTCCAGCGCCGCGGGATCGGGCTGTCCGATCCGCTGGACCGGGTGCCCAGCCTCGAGGAGCAGGCCGACGACGTGCTGGCCGTGATGGACGAGGTGGGGATGCGCCGGGCCACCCTCGTCGGCGTCGCCAGCACCTGCGGACCGCAGTGCCTCGTCGCCGCCCGCGCCCCGGACCGCGTCGCCGGCCTGGTCCTCGTCCAGCCGTTTGCCGAGCGTCTCCTCGGCGGCGACGGTGAGCCACACGGATGGACGCCGGTGCGGCGGGCGGAGTTCGTCGACAACTGGCGGACCGTGGGCCGGGAGTGGGGTTCCGGGGCCTCGGTCCGGATGTGGGAGCACCACGCCGACAACCCCTACAACCGGCGGCTGATGGCGATGCTCGAACGCTGCTCCGCGACACCGACCACGACGCAGGCGCACCTCGAGTGGATCTTCCGGCTCGACTACTCCAGCGTCCTGCCGTCGATCCAGTGCCCGGCCCGGGTGCTGCTCCCGGCCGCCAGCCCCGTGCCCCGCGCCGCCGCCGAGTTCGTCGCGCGGCAGATCCCCCGCGGTTCGTTCCACCTGTTGCCGAACGCCCTGCCCGGCGCCTCGCTCGGGGAGGCGTGGCGGCCGATCCTCGACCACGTCGAGGAACTCGCCACCGGGATGCAGCATCCCGTCGACGCCGACCGCAGCCTCGCGTCGCTGCTGTTCACCGACATTGTCGGCTCGACGAAACTGCTCGCCCGTATCGGCGACGGCGCCTACCGCGACCTGCGCGCCGCCCACGAACGACGGGTCCGGGCCGAGGTGGAGCAGGCCGGCGGCCGGCTCGTGAAGGTCACGGGCGACGGGACGCTGAGCCTCTTCGACGGCCCGGCCGCGGCCGTGCGCTGTGCCGCGCGGATCCGCGACGACGCCCGCGGCCTCGGCATCGAGATCCGGGCCGGCGTCCACACCGGCACCGTCGAGCACGCCGGACCCGAGCTGACCGGATTGTCCGTGCACATCGGGGCGCGCATCGGCGCGACCGCCGGTCCCGGCGAGATCCTGGTCTCCCGCACCGCCCGCGACCTCGGCACCGGCTCGGGCCTGAGGTTCGCCGACCGGGGCCGGCACCGGCTCGCCGGGGTGCCCGGCCGATGGCAGCTGTACGCGCTCACCGACGCGATCACGGACCCGCCCCCGATCGCGCACCGGTCCCTCGACCTGTCCGTGCTCGACCGGGCCGTGCTCCGCACCGCCCGGCGCGCACCGCAGGTGCTGCGGGCGGTCGCGGCTCTCGCCCACGCCCGGCAGCACCGGCAGGCGCGGTGATCATGGAACGGAAGACCACGATCACCCGTGCGTGACCCTCGTGTGAATCAGCAGGCGAGGTCTCGGTGGCGGGCTCGGCCTGCCAGGCTTCGGTTGTGATGAGGCCGGAACCGGGACGGCGCTACCGATCCGGTTCCCCAAGATCCGGCCCTGCGAGTCAGCACTGAGCAGGATCGCCGTCGGTGGCCGCGAGCGACTCGGCGGTGCCGGGCGAGACAGCCAGTAGATCGTTTCCTGCAGTGATTCCAGATCGTCGACCGACATCAGGACCGCGGCCGGTTTGCCGTACCGGGTGATCGCGATGACGTCGTGCGTGGCTTCGTCGCTGTCGACCAGCGCCGAGAGCTTGTCCTCGGCTTCGCCGAGCGGCACCTCGTGCACGAATATTGCCCTCATGCGCACCCGGTAGCAGGATGGCGGCGACACCGCGCCCCGCCGCCGCCCAACGGCTGGTCCCCGAACGCCGAACCGTACGGAGCCGTTGTCGTGCGCTATTCAACGAAGACCATCGGTCAGTTCCGGACGGTCTCGACGACCTCGCCCCACTCGGACGCACCCTGCACCGACGCAGAGCCGACGGGCTCGCCTGCGTCGACCACCGCGCCTCGAACGGACCCACCGCGGCGATCAACGCCCGACTCGAAGCACTGCCCCGTCACGCCCTCCGATTCGGCAACCCGACCCCACCGGATCCCGTCACTGCCGCACTGCGGCAACCTCACCCGCGCGATCGAGGCACTCCAGGACCGGAAGAGCCCGTACAGCGGCACCATGGGGCCATGGACACCGCGCCGGAACCCGCTATGCCCGACACTCGCGACTGGACCTTCGTGCTCGACGGAGGGTGCCCCGAGTGCGGGTACACGCTGCACGATCCGGCCACGACCGGTCAACGCTTGCGCGCCGGCGTGCCACGCTGGCAGGCCGTGCTGCGACGGCCGAACGTCGCCGAGCGTCCCGCTCCGAGGGTGTGGTCGACGCTCGAGTACGCCTCCCACGCGCGCGACCTCATCGCCGTCCTCGGACAACGAGTGCGGGCGATGATCACCGAGGACACCCCGACGTTCGCCGATTACGACGGCGAGGCCGAGGCGATCCGCCGGCGGTTCTGGGCGGCAGATCCCGCCGCCGTGGCCCAGCAGATCGCTTCACGCACCGACGAGACCGTCAAGATCGTCGAGGGCGTCGAAGACTGGCGGCGCGACGGCCTGCGCAGCGACGGCCGCAGGTTCACCATCGCGCAGTTGTGCCAGTATCTGCTGCACGACGTCGAGCACCATCTGCACGACGTCGCGGGCTGATCCGGCCGAGCCGCGTAGTGGTGGGGTCCTGGACCGAGCGGCGCGGCGGTGGTGTACCGGCAGCACCGAGCCGACCTGCTCCGTGCGCGCGACCCGTGACCGAACCGTTATAGTCGGCGTCATGACGTCGATTCTCGGTGTGTCGGTCGGGGCCAGCGCTGTGCGCTTCGCGTGCCGCGACACCGAGAGCCCCCACGGTCCGCTCTTCCGATCACGGTCGGTGACCGCGACCGTCGAACGGCCGGGAGACCCGGCCGCCGCATCCCTCGACACGGTGCTCGCCGAAACCGACGAGATCGACGAGGCCCAGGCCATCGGCGTCGCGTACCGGAACCAGGCGCAGGCCGGTGCCGTCCAGGCCGCGATGACCCGACTCGAGATCGGCCACTTCCACTTGGTCCCCGAAGTGACGGCCGCGCTCGAGAGACTGGAGACGTCCGGGGATCTCGGCGACCACGAGACGCTCGTGTTCTACGACCTCGGCAGTTCCGGCCTCACCGTCACCGTCGTCGACCGCCCCACCGGGCTCGTGCTGAGCACCGCCCGCTCGGACCGGATCAGCGGCGACCTCCTCGACCGGCTGATCTACCACCATCACCTGGAACTGCACCGCTTCACCCCGCCGGCCGACCCGGCAGCACAGCTCGCCCTCACCGCCCGGTGCCGCGACGCGAAGGAGCAGCTGTCCACCCACGGCGCGGTGTGCATGCCCGGGGAGGGCGGTCTGCTGCTGCTCTCCCAGGACAGCTTCGCCTCGCTCATCGACGACCCCGTAAAAGCCTCGGCCCACCTCACCCGGGAGGTCATCCGCCGCTCCGGCCGCACCCCCGACGCCGCGGTGCTCCTCGGCGGCGGTGCGCACATCCCGCTGGTCACCTCCGTGATGCAGTCCCGGCTCGACCTCCCGGTGATCGTGCCCGCACAACCCGAACTCGTCGCGGCCGAGGGTGCGGCGCTGCTGGCCCGCCCCGCCACCGGCGAGGCCGCCGGCACGGTGATGTCCCCGACAACGGCACCCGCGCCCCACCAGACGAGCAGCACCGTCGACACCGCCGACACCCGGCACACCGTCGAGACGACCGCACCGCCGCGGACACCTCGACGCCTCCTCCTCGCCGGCAGCGTCGTCACCGTCGTCGCGGCGATCGGCCTCGGCACCGGCCTCGGCACCGACCTGCTGCAGGGTTCCGAGCGGGACGCACAGCCCACCGCCCCGCCACCGCCCACTACGACCGCGGACGTGGCCCCGCCCCCGGAAGCCGCCCCGCCGGTGGTCGACACGCAGCCGACGATCCCCGCACAGACCGAAGCGCGCACCACGAACCAGCCACAGACACACAATCCGCCCCAGCCCCCCGCCACCCCCCGGACGCAGAACAGTGCGCCGGCCGACACATCGGCTCCGCCACCCCCACCGGAACCAGCCCCCCTCATTCCCGGTCTCCCGCAGTACCAACTGCCCACACTTCCCCCACCCCCGCCGCTCCCCCTACCGGAACTGCCCCCGATACCCGGACTCTGAACCCCTCGAGCCCACACACCATCGACATGTTCTGAGGCGTGACGCTTGGTCCTTGCTCGACGGCAGGCCGGTGAGCCCCCACCAGGTGTGGTGGATAAGCACGATTACCCACCACTCATGTTGCGGTGCAGCAGAGTTGGACGGAACGACGGGCGAGGAAGGTGCCATGGTGCCTGTGCCCGCTTGGCGTGGGAACACGGGTTCGGGACCGGGACCGTCCCAGCCGATCAATCCGGCCGGATCGGCGGCAGCGAACAGCGCCACGACGGCATCTTTGCTGGTGCCGTCCGGCGACCGACCGGCGATCGGATCGAGGTGGTGTTCGTGCTGGAGGTGCGAGACGTGGCGACCGTACGCGCCCGGTTGTGCTGGACGCGGTAGTGGTGGCGCCCACGTCATTCCGGCTCGTGCCGGAACGACGTTCCTACGCCACGGGCGAGGCCCCCGGAACCAGGGATTCCGGGAGCCTCGCCTGTGTTGCGCTGTCAGAGGCAGTCGTTGCCGGGCGCGGGCAACTCGACCCCGAAGTCGCGTCGCATGATCCCGACTCCCGTGCCGGACAGGGTGCGCAACTTCGTCGGGTGCAAGCCGACCTCGAGTGCCTGCTCGACAAGGCCGAGCAGGCGCGTGTCGGACAGCGGATGCAACGCCGCTTTCTCACGGGCGGCGTCGAACGCGCACCCTGCGTCCGGTCCCTGGACGTCGACGTAGGCGAAGACCCGGCAACCGTCAACGCTGCCACTCGCCCCATTCTTCTTCGCCATGGTCGCGGAGGGCGCGCACATGCGCCTTCCCGCGTGCACCCGCTGGAACGTGACCGAATCCGATCCACCAGGATGTGACCTGCGTCCACACCGCAGCGAGGGGGAGTATCGGCCTCTGCTTGCTGCTGTGCGCCGCCGCCGCTCACTCACACGAAGAAGCCTCCTCCTGCTGCTACTGATGGATAGGACAGCAGGTTGTCCGTGGCATTCTTCGCGTGAGGCGGCAGCTCCACGCCCCCGGGACGGTTTCGGCGACCGGCTTGTCGATCCGAGGGAGCGCTTCCATATGCTTGGTGTTGCGCACGTCCTGATCGGCGTCGGTCGCGAACTGTTCCACCGATCCGGAACGCTGACCGGCGAGTGACGTGCGTCTCGTCCGGGCCGGCATCCAACCACCGGACGTGTCCCACGAGCCGGAAAGGCAGAGGAGCACAGTGAGCACAGCAGAATTGGCACAGTGGAACTCCGAGGAGGCTCTTGCGGAAGCGATGATCCCGATCATCGGTGGCTTACACCGCACGCGCTCGGTGACCATTCTGCTTCACAGCCGCTCCCTGGTGAACAAGTCGGTCATCAGCATCCTGCGAACCCATCGTTTCGCCCGACAGATCAGCGGCGACGAGCTGTCCGTCGAAGAGACGTTCCCTTTCCTCGAGGCACTGACGCATCTCGACCTCCGGCCCTCCAAGATCGATCTCGGACTCCTGGTGATGAACTACCGGGCGAACGGCGACGGAGTGCCGATCCCTGAGTTCGTTGCACGCAGTCTTGCCGAACTGGCCGGTACCGCTCCGACGTCTCCGCAGCCGCAGGATGTGATCCTGTACGGATTCGGGCGCATCGGTCGACTGGTGGCTCGACTGCTGATCGAAAAGGCCGGCTCGGGAAATGGGTTGAACTTGCGCGCCGTGGTGGTCCGAAAGGGAGGTAGTGACGACCTGACCAAGCGCGCCTCGCTGCTGCGTCGCGACTCGGTCCACGGGCAGTTCAACGGCACGATCAAGGTCGACCCAGAGAACAACACCCTGATCGCCAACGGCAACGTCATCAAGTTCATCTACAGCAACGATCCGACGAGCGTCGACTACACCGAGTACGGCATCGACAACGCCATCCTGATCGACAACACCGGGATCTGGCGCGATCGCGCCGGGCTGTCGCAGCACCTCCGCCCGGGGGTGGCCAAGGTGGTGCTCACCGCGCCCGGCAAGGGCGACGTGCCCAACATTGTGCACGGGGTCAATCACCGCGACCTCGACCCGACCGAGAACATCGTCTCGTGCGCATCGTGCACCACCAATGCCATTGTCCCGCCCCTGAAGGCCATGGACGACGAGTTCGGTGTCGCGCGAGGCCACGTCGAGACCGTGCACTCCTTCACCAATGACCAAAACCTGCTGGACAACTACCACAAGGCCGATCGGCGCGGCCGATCGGCGCCCTTCAACCTCGTGCTCACCGAAACAGGTGCCGCGTCGGCCGTGGCGAAGGCGCTCCCCGGCCTTCAGGCCAGGATCACCGGCAACTCGATCCGCGTACCCACCCCAGACGTCTCCGTCGCCATCCTCCACCTTCAGCTGGGGCGTGAGACCACCAAAGATGAAGTGCTCGAACATCTTCGTCAGGAATCGCTGACAGGCGCCCTGAGTCGGAATCTCGACTACACCGCGGCAACCGACGCCGTGTCCAGCGACTTCATCGGTTCACGCGCGGCGTGCATCATTGACGCCAACGCGGCAATCGTCGACGGTGACACCGCCATTCTCTACGTCTGGTACGACAACGAGTTCGGTTACTCATGCCAGGTGGTGCGTACCGTCCAGTACCTCTCGGGCGTGGAGTACGCCGTCTACCCCGCCACGGGCAGCGCTGCCGTGGAGCCGGTCGGTTCGCCTGCCACTGCCCAGTGACATCGCACCTGCGAGGGGTCGTCTGCGGGGTGAATGCCGTGGCAGCAGCGGTATGGGACCGAATCGTGGAGAGTTCGGCACCACGAGCGTCTACCGGGCTGAATCGGGCAGGCCCGTCCTGACAGACGAACTGTCGCCTGTCACGTACTGGCGATTCACGGTTCCGGAAGGCGAACCGCCGAAGGACTCCCACGCCACGGTCGAGCTGCGCTGCACGTGCATCCGTTCGAGGACTTCACCGGCCGAGCGGTCCGGGTGAGGGTCGCCGGAGCGATGCGGCGGCTGGATTTCCCGTTCTCGAGCTCAGCATCGAACGGGACACCGCCCCACATGCCCGGTACGTGGCGGCGCTGCGGGAGTGGGATCAGCACCGGTCATTGGCTCTGCGGTGTGAATTCTGGCGGGACGTTCGTTTCGCATCGTTGGACAATCAGAACTGTGGGCCCTGCCTGCGACGCAGCATCGAGCCGGGGGAGCAGGAATGCCGCCCGTGAGCTCCGGTCAACCATGCCGGACAAGCACGCCCAGCAGGGCTGCGAGCGAGTACGAACGCGGCTGCGCTGCGGGCCGGGGCGAGCGCCTCGGCCCGCAGGCGACACAAGCGCCTACCGAGTGCGAAGACCCGGGGCGGCGGTGTCGAGCCGTAGGCCCGGTCCGCTGCGATGCGAATGCTGCATGCCTGGCATGCATGCAGCGCACGCATGTGTCCGCCAGCGCGTGTCATCGATCGGAGTGCGGGGTATGCCACGGCGGCGTCGGTGCGATGCAGGTCTGTTCGGAGCAGGATGCGGTACTCGGAACGGCCGTGGGTGTTCAGTAGCGGGCGGGATGGCCGGCGTCGTCCCAGTCGGGCAGCGGCGGCACCCGGGTGGCAAGGACGGCATCGGCGAAGATCAGCGCGACGGCAAGGGTGCGGGCCACCGGACGGAGGACCAGGGTGGAGATCATCAAAACGTGCCTCTTCCTTCTGCGAGTGGCCGCCTGGCGACGGGGAGGGCCCGGACACCCCGCCCCAGGGGAAGGCGGGGCGTCCGGGAGGGGCGACTCGTCGGCCCGAGGTGCGCGCGCACCGCCGGCAGGGGGTGGCGGTGCGCGGCAGCGGGCCTCGCCGAGTCGACGGCGACGGTCGTGCAACCTTCAACCACATTTACGGCACTCGGTGCCGGAAATCAAACCGGGGCGCCCCGGGATGCCGGCGCGATGGCCCG
Organism: Rhodococcus sp. YH1; assembly: GCF_009939605.1. Classification (NCBI taxonomy): domain Bacteria; kingdom Bacillati; phylum Actinomycetota; class Actinomycetes; order Mycobacteriales; family Nocardiaceae; genus Rhodococcus; species Rhodococcus sp. YH1. The sequence continues at coordinate 45,039 of NZ_WVTE01000075.1, forward strand.
AGCGGTGCGCCCGGCCGCTGCACCCCCGGACCGGTGACAGTCGGCAGGCCCGAGGACGGTCGACCTCCTGCGGCCGTGTCGACAGTGGGCGCATCGAAAGTACGCGGGTGGAGAGATGTGGGCCCTCGAGGTGCGCACCTGTCTCTGGTGCGTATCGAAGGGGGATCCGGAAGGGGAAAGTGGCGTCGCTCTAGGCTGACCTCTCGTGCAGGCTTTCGTCGATGAGAACACCGTCCGCGGCATCTTGGTGGTGGCCGCAGTGGCGGATCCGTCGGCGCTCGATCAGGCGCGCAGAACGTTGACGGCGCTGAGAATGAAGGGTCAGGAACGGATCCACTTCAAGTCCGAGCGCGATGCCCGCCGACGCACGATCTGCTCGGCCCTGGTGACATTGGACGTGCAGGTGCACGTCTACGACGCGACCGGGCTGACACCCAAGGTGGGGCGCCCACGATGCCTCGAGGCACTGGTCGGCGATCTTGCCGAGCTGTCGGTCTCGCGTCTGGTGCTCGAGCAGGACGATTCCACCGTCAAGTCCGATCGCCGCACGTTGTTCGACGCCACCGGCAAACACGGGATCCGGGATCGGCTGACGTATCACCATCTGCGCGCCAAGCAGGAACCGATGCTGTGGATTCCCGACGCGGTCGCCTGGGGTCTGGCCAAGGGCGGCGAATGGCCTGCCCGGGCCCGGCCGTTGATCACCAAGACCGTGGCAGTGCGGTAGAAACGCGAAACCCGGCTCACCAACCGTCCGGAAGGCTGCCGGGTCCACTTCACCGGAGCTAATGCCCCGTGCACTCATCACAGTGCCAGACAGGCAGGTTTGGTGCAAGCACCAGGCCAGAAAGGTGCAGGTGAGGGCCGTCGGCAGCAAGTACGCCCCTTTGAGGGTGCAGCATCAGACCAGTGCGGATTCGGGGCGCACCAGCCGGGCACGAAGCCGCAGTTCAGCACGCTTGTGAGCGATCGACAGGGACGTGTCATAGCGTCCGAAGATGGTGGACGTCACGGGTTCGCGTCTTCTGCAACTCGTGATTGTCCATGATGGATAATTCCGGTTATCCATCAATAGTATTGTTGTGCAGCGGGATTGGACGTAACGCCGGGTCGAACGCGATGCCATGACGCTGGCGCTACACGTCGCGCAGGAACGCGAGTTCAGACTCATTCCGAACCGGGACCGTCCCAGCCGATCGCTCTGGCAGCGTCGACGGCGACACACAGCGCCGGGGCTGCGCCAGCACTGCCGATCGACTGTGCATGTGCACTCGCCCCACCTCGTTTTCCGCGAGCTCCTTCACCGGTATCGCACGAAAACTGTTGTGGCGCATTGTGAAACGAAATGCCGATAACCTATATTACGTCAACTTGCGCACTTCATATTGCATCTGATGACCGATCCGGTCGCGCGTGATTCACCCTGGCAGGGCTGCTGGTGGGCTTCGTCGGAGGAGCAACGTAGGAGCTTTCGACCATAGCCGTGTCCCCCCTTCCTGCTCGTGGTCGATCGTCGAACTCAGCGTGGAGTTGGTACCGCTGCACAACGCGTGTCCATCGTTGATCACCGAGGGACGGCCGGGCCTACACCTCGAATCCGCGCACCTCGTGTGCGGGCACCACCGAACGGGTCGCCGACTCTCCCGGTCGGACGACAACCGGTCTCGCGGCGCACCCGATCCCCGAGGCCACCGATACCGACGCAAACCCGAGACGAACCCTCGGCGACTACTTGCGAGGGCGTCAGCGACGCGCGGCGAGCACGTCGGCGTCGAGAAAACCCTTCAATCCCCCACTGAAGACATCGTTGTCGTCACCGGCGACCATATGGCCGGCCCCGGGCACATCGATCACGGTGGCCGTCGGGATCAGCTCACGCAGTTCCTGGGCACCTTCCTCGCTGACCACATTCGACTGCGCGCCCCGCACGAGCATCGTCGGAACGGTGATCGCGGCCGCAGCCACCCGGGCACGCTCGTACCGCACGATCGAGTCGGCCTGACGCGTGGGCTCGTCACCCTGGCGCAGAAACGCCGGATCCCAATGCCAGTACCAGCGCCCCTCACGCAGGCGCAGGTTCTTGCGCAACCCGTCCGGATTCGGCGTGCGCACCCGGTTCGGGGTGTACGCCGCGACCGCTGCCCCCGCGTCGTCCAGACTCGCGAAACCCTCGAGACCACTGCGCATGAACGCCATGATCTCCGCGGTACCGCCGGTTTCCACCCTCGGTGCGATATCGACCAAGACCAGACCACGCGCCAGTGCGGGATTTTCTCCCTGCCCGATCAACGACGTCATCCCGCCCATCGAGGCACCGACCAGGACCGGCTTCTCCCCCAGCGCGCCGACGATCGAGGTCAGGTCGGCGACCAACGCGTCGATGCCGTAGTCCCCGTCCGGGGCCCACTGACTGTCGCCATGTCCCCGGGCGTCCACCGCGACGGCGGACCAACCGTCCGCCGCGAGGTTGCGTCCGGTGTTGCGCCAGGAATGCCGGGTCTGGCCGCCGCCGTGCAGCAACAGCACCACGCCTTTCCTGTCGACGCCCGCCTCGCCGGCATCCTGCGGTGGATCCCACCGGTCGGCGGCAAGGGTGACACCGGCACCGCGGAATTCGCACTGTGTGGCTATCGGGTCCATGGAGTTCCTCACCCAGATCATCGAGTCGAGCACGTGCCCTCATGTTGCCCTACCGGGGAACAATGATTCCTTCCGCACGGGAGCTGCGTGTTCTCCTCCCGCACCTGACGGGAGTCGGATAGCCGTTATTGAAGATCAAGGAGTACTCCCACGGATCGGCTGCAAGCCGGGCTGGCTCCACGCTCTATCGAGCACGAGCGGCACGGCGGTGCTTGCGCGGGACGTCGGCCACGGTCGACTGATGGGGCCGCCGTACCCTCGGCTGGGTCGTGCACCACGACAGGTGCACGCCCTGTGCCGGCGAAGTGCCGGCGCGTGCACCTGGGCGGTTAGAAGCCGAGGCTGCGGGCGATCAGCAGTTTCTGTACCTCGGAGGTGCCTTCGCCGGTGGTCAGGACGCGAGCGTCCCGGAAGTGCCGTGCGACGTCGTATTCGTCGATGAATTCGTAGCCGCCGTGCCACTGGCTGACTCGGTAGGCCACCTTGTTGGCGATTTCGGAGGCGATCAGTCTGCAGAGCGCGGCTTCCTGCAGGCAACTGTGCAGAGGGGATGCCCGATCCGGCCGATCGGGCATCCCCGTGTGGTCCGCATGTCGTGCCTGCTGGTGCACCTAGGACAGCGGTGCTCAGATGGCAGCGCGGAACCGTTCTATGGAGGCGGGCGTAAGTCGTTACTCCGGATTGTCCGAGGCTTCTGGCAAGCATTGCGGATCAGGGGTCTCCCGATCTACGGGGTCAATCATCGATGCTAGCTACCAGACGCTGGCCTTTCACGCCGCGGGCGAGTTCTTCCAGGCCGGCAGGAATGTCGTGGAATCCGATCGTCCTGGTGGCGATCGTCAGGCCCCCGGAAGCAATGAACTTGATGACTTCGACGGTGTCCGCTGGGGTGCCGCCCACCGAACCGACCAGATCCAAGTCCTTCATCGCCAGCAGATACGTGTTGATCGTTGCTTCCTGCCGACCGACTCCGACCTGGACGATCCGGCCGCCGTGTCGGACCGCCTCGATGGCGCCGGCCGTGGTCGTTCCGAAGCCCGCAAAGTCCACGATCAGGTCGAGACCGAAGGGGGCCAGTTCCGTGACGTCGTTGACGACCTGCTTGACGCCCCGCTCGAGGCCTGCGGCGTGGACTTCCGCATTGATCTCGGCGGCATAGACTTCGGCACCGCCGAGAACTGCCATGCGAGCCCCGGTCATGCCGAGTCCACCAAGGCCGATGATGCCGACCTTCATGCCCGGACGCAGACCACCGCGGACGAAAACCGCATGGTATGAGGTCATTCCTGCGTCGGTTGCTGCAGCGGCCTGGACGAACGGGACCCCGTCGGGGATGGGGATGAGTTCGCTCGCCGGGGCGATCGTCTTCTGTGCGTACGCGCCGTGGCGTCCGATGCCGATCGTCTTCTGGCCGATGACGCCGCTCTGTCCGTCGCCCATGGCACTGATCGCGACGCGGTCGCCGATCGCAGCATCGGTCACGCCCTTTCCGACGGCAGAGACGATGCCGGCGGCCTCATGTCCCAGGATGATAGGAGTGAACCCGAGGACTTCCGTCAGGGTGCCGTCGGTGATGCCGACATCGCTGTGGCACAGGCCCGCGGCCTTGAGATCGACCACGACTTCACCGGGGGCCGGCGTGGGGTCCGGCAGATCGACGAGCTCGAGTGGAGACCCGAGACCTTTGAACATCCAAGCTTTCATGGTGAGCCTTCTTTCTTGTTGAGCGACATAACTGACGTGGTAGCGGATGTGTCCGGATCCCGCGGTGCCACAACCATCGATCGATGCGGCGGCGGTGTGGTGGCGGGTCGGGTGGTGTGGAGGGGTGCGGTGGCGTACCGCAGCCGCGTCCATGGCCGCGGTACGCGCCGGTGACCGGCCGCCGGGTCTGGGAGCGCCGATGGGCGGTCCAGGCAGGTCGCCGGGACCGCTACGTGCGCACCGTCATCGATCCCGCTCGACGTGACATCTCGGCTACGAGCACACGCCGACTTGGGGCGAGGAAGCACACCTGTCTTTGCGCAGATGATCGTCAGATGAATTCGCTGGGATCGGTTTCCCGTTCGTCGTCGACAGTTAAAAAGGTGATCGACTGTCGATCGAAGACCTTCTCTTCGTCCGCGCCGATGACGGCGGCTGTTTCCGGTGAAGTCAGGTGTGCCATGCCGACATCGAAAGCCGCACGATCGTCGAACCAAATCTCTGTGACTACATCGTATGGCGCCTCCATGTCCGACCGGTAGGTGCCATTCTCCCAATTCCGCAAGTAGTGCCGAACATATCTGCGCAAGCCCGGAACCATTTTGACAGCCAGGGGGGCATGCTTGTTCTCGTAGTAGGTGATGAACTCCTCAAGCGTGGTCCCTGGCTTCCTTTTGATCATGACGTAAGCCTTGAACATGCCATCTCCATTCACTATTCGGCAGCGGTGGGAAAACTTCGGTCGAGCTGTGTTGTTCTTGCCCTGACCAGCCCCGCCATTCACCGATGGATTCCCAAGGGGAAGTGAGCCAGTACGGGAGGGAGCTCCATCACCCGCTGTCACAGGATCGTGCTGTCGACTCGAAGTGAGCGCTCCGTCTGCTCGAGTCCGGGCGTGGTACCCCCGAACCGGCGTCGGCCCGCCCCCTCGCACTGGACTGCCCCAAGTGATAGGAATCCACCTCGAATACGTTCTGTCTCAGGAAAGTTGACAGCTTCAGGGGCACCTCTGGATCCGGCTGATGCGGTCGCTCGTGGCCGGTGCGCTCGCAATCACGGGTGCCCGTTGCACAAGACGATCGGGGTCGCTCAGGTGGCGAGCCCCCCGTCGACCATCAGGCGTTGCCCGGTGATGTATGAGGCCTTGCTGGAGGCCAGGAAAGCGATCGCCTCCGCGATTTCTTCGGGGAGCGCGAGGCGCGCCAACGGCGTCTGTCCCACGGCAAGCTCCAGAAGGTCGCGCGTGACCTGGTCGGCATCGCGCATCGGCGGAACCATTCCACCTTCGACCACGCCGGGGCCGACCGCGTTCGCCCGGATGCCGTGGGCGGCTTCTTCGGTGGCCAACATCCGCATCATCATGGCGACCGCCGCCTTGGGTGTGGCGGACAGTGCGTCCGTGGGAACCGTGCGGTCCACCGCTGTGGTGATCAGTGCGGTGATCGAGCCACCGCCTCCGGCTCGCAGCGCCGGCACGGTTGCCTTGGCGATATTGAAGAAGCCGAGAACATCGGTCTGGATTACGCCGGCGAATTCGTCGTCGGTGAACTCGATCAACGGCCGGGTGCGGAAGACCAGGCCGGCGGCCGACACCACGGTGTGAATCCGACCGTGCTCGGCCAGCGCGGCGTCCACGACAGCTGCCACGGACTCCCGGTCGGTCACATCGCAGGACAGCGCCGTCGCGTTGCGTCCCAGCTCCCGAATCGATGTGGCGAGTTTCTCCGCGTCCGCTTCTCGGGATCGGTATGTCAGCACGACATCACAGCCGCGTTCGGCGAGCAAGCCCGCCGTGGCGGCACCGATTCCCCCGGTGGCGCCGAACACCACCGCGCAGCCGGTCGACGGGAACTCGGGCGTGTGAACTCCGAATGATGGCATGTCTGCTCCTGACATTATCGATTGCAGCCGGTCAAGGCCTCTTGGTGCCGACGCGCCGGGTGGGCTGCTCGAACGTCTCGGGCTCGTTGCACCTCTACCGCCGAACGTCTACAGCGTCAGCGACATCACCATCTCCCATAAATGACAGGAATGTCAGTGATTTGGCTTGATCGTGTGAGACTTATCCGATATCACCGCAGAAGGACAGCCATAATCCGGACATGACATGGGAATCACGATTTATGAGCCGTGGACACGGTATGCGCGAGGACCGACATGCTCGCGGTGTGGGCCCGCGTCGTGGCCGAGGTCAGACCCGTGTGCTCTGTTCCGTCCCGGTCTGGGGTGTCTGCTCCACGAACTGACCAGGCGTCCGCCCGTGCCCGGGGGGGCCGGCATAGGCCTGACCGAGCGTCATCCACGCCCTGGCAATCGGCCCGGTGGTGACCAGGGCGGTGTCGGCGACGTGGCGTCGGCGGGTCAGCACCAGGCAGAAGTCCTCGATCGGTCCACTGACCGAATCCTCGAGGTGCTCGTCGCCGAACTCCCATGTCCGGTCCGGGGCGACGGACAGGGACACGCGCACGCCGGTGGCCGGTACCGGCACGCCACGATTGACGAAGCTGAAAGGAAGCGCAAGGCACGCGATCCGGGCGATGTGCTCCAACCGCGACGTCACCGGCCGCACGACGCCGACGGTATCGGCGATGTCCTGCCCGTGCGCCCAGGTCTCCATCAGCCGGGCGGTGACCATCGACGCCAGGCTCATGGAAGGCCCGTACCAGGGGTGGCGCGCGCCGGGCGTGGCCGAACGGAACGCGTGCAGCAGCGATCGGCGACCCTGTCGCCACGTTTCGAGAAGTTGTGCCGAAGACAGCTCGAGCAGCGGTTCGAGCACTGCGATGCTGTAGGCGTCCGGGTCCTGATCTGCTCGGTGTCGCTGTTCGGCGAACGCCTCGGGATCGGTGAGTGACATCTCGGCTGCGGCGTCGAAGAAGGCGAGGTGAGCGATCTGATGCCGGCTCGTCCATCCGTCCGCGGGGGTGAGACGGTTCCATTCGGTGTCGCCGAAGGCTGCCACGACGTCGTCGAGAGCCGCCTGCTCGGCTTGAAGGTCGTCGATGAGGTGCGCGTATGTGCTCACGATTTCGGTCCTGTCGTTTCGTCGGTCATCGGTGCGTTGGGCTGTGCAGCGCGGGTAGACGCCGCGTTGTCGATCTTTCGCCGCAGGCGTCGCATGCCCTGCAGCCATCGATCGGGTTCGGTGGCCCGCATGGCGTAGTACTGCGCCACTTGCGGGTGCGGGAGGATGTAGAAGCGGTCGTCGCCGAGGGCGTTCAGCACCTCGTCGGCAACCTGGTCGGCTTCGAGAACGCCAATGCCGAATACGACGTCGCCGACCTCGTTGGTAGGCAACATCTGGGTCCGAACACCTTGAGGGCACAGGCACTGGACCGTGATGCCGCGGTCCCCGTAGGTGGCGGAGACCCATTCGGCGTGCGCGACTGCTGCGTGTTTGGTGACCGAGTACGGTCCGGAACCGAGCATCGTGAGCAGCCCTGCTGCCGATGCGGTGACGACGAAACGTCCTTTCCCCTGCTCCAACCACTCGGGCAGGAGTTCGCGCAAGGCGCGCACGTGGGCCATCACGTTCACGTTCCATGATCGATCCCAGGCGGGTTCCGCGTCGTCCGCACCTGTCTCGATGCCTGCGTTGGCGAAGAAGACATCGATCGAGCCGATCGCCTGCCGTGCCTGCACGACCAGATCGTGTACGGCACTTTCGGCTGCCGCATCGCCCGGTACGGCGTATCCGCCGACTTCCTCGGCGACGGCCATGCATGCGTGCGGGTCGAGGTCGTTGACGACCACCCGCGCTCCGGCGCGGGCCAGTCGATGCGCGAGCGCGCGGCCGATGCCGTTACCGGCGCCGGTGACGACGATCCCTGCGCCCTGAAGCCAGGGCGGGTCGTTGCGAGGGTGCATATGTTCGAGACCTTTCGATTGACGAAGAAGCGCACAGAAGCGCACAGAAGGTGCCTGCAGAGGACCGACATCTATTTGACATCTATGTCAAGTACATGGTCAAGTGTCCTCGTCCCGCAGGAGCACGATTGGACGCCCGCCGCGTCCATCCCGCAGACGGAGGCTCAGACGCTGCTGGTGGCGTTCGGAAGCAGAGCGATGTTCTCCGCGGCCGCCGTCGCCGCCGCCTCGAGGAAGGACCGAACAACCGGTCTGGTGTCCCCGCGCCGGTACGCGACCCCGATGATCGACGGGCTCGCGTCGGGCAACTCGATGGCCCGAATCAACGGCGAAGGGGCAAATCGCGCCATCGTGGCACAACCGGTCACGACAAGCGGGGCGGCTGCCAGCGCCAGCTGGATGCCCTGCACCGTCGACACCGGTGGGAGTTGCGTATCGACCAGGGAATGCCCGCGTTCGGGGTCCAACTGCCAGAAACTCGAGAACCACTCCGGCGCATCGAGGCCGAGCATCGGATACTCGATGACGTCGGCCACGGAAAGAGTTTGCTCGGACGCTAATTCGTGTGTGCTCCGCACGAAGAGCGCCCGTGGCTCCGCCGCAATCGGTATGACATCGACGTCGTCGTGCACGACGGGGCAACGCACAAGCGCCACATCGATCACTCCGCTCGCGACCAGGTCGACCTGATCGGCGAAACTGGTGTCCCGCAGTCTGACGGTGACATCGGGGTGCAGCGCCCGGAACGCCTCGAGGATGGGCCTGGTGAGCTCGCCGGCGGACAACGGTCCGGCCACCGCCCCGATCCGCAAGGTCGCGCTGTCGTCCGGGGCCGTCGCCTGCACGGCGGATCGCGCGTCCTCGACCTGGTGCAAGATGTCGCGGGCCCGGCCGACAAGTTCTCGTCCTGCGTCGGTGAGAATCACACCCCTGCTGGTCCGGGTGAAGAGCTCGACACCCAGATCACGTTCGAGCCGGAGCAACGCTTGGGACAGAGGCGGCTGCGCCATGTAGAGCCGCCGGGCGGCGCGGCGCACACTGCCTTCCTCCGCGACGGCGACCAGGTACTGCAGCTGTCGCAGGTCCATCGCACCTCCGTCTACCCCGCCTCGCTCATATGGTACAGATCACAATTCCGGGCAGATGCCGCCTGCTGCTCGACCAACGGTCACTCGTCGGACACGGATCCCACCGCGTTCGACCACAAGGTGGTCAGGGTGTGGACGACGACATCCTCGTCGTACGGCTCGCCCTGGATGAACGACGCCCGGGCCACCTGCTCGATCATCCCGCCGAGGAGCCGGGCAACGACCTGCGGATCGAGTTCCGGGTCGAGCCGACCCACTTTCTGTTGATGGCGCACGCCGTGTTCGATCCGACCCAGGAACAGGCCGCGAATCCCTTTGAGCAGCTCCTGTGAGTAGGAGTCGTAGGGGGCGACCTCCTCGATCAACCCCATGATCCGGGCGTTACGCGCATACGCCTGCAGGTAGCGCCGATTGGCCGCCGCCAAACGGTCCCGAGGGCTCGAGCCCGCCGCGTCACCGACCGCAGACGCCTCGAACATCTCCCCGGTCACCTGCTTGACCACTTCCCGGAAGATCTCCTCCTTGGACTCGAAGTAGGTGTAGAAGCTGCCGTAGGAGACTTCCGCGCGCCGTGTGATGTCGGCGACCCGGGCCTCGTTGAGGCCGACCTCCTCGAAGGCGTCCCGGGCCGCTTGGATGAGCGCGGCACGGGTTCTCTTGCCGCGCGCCGACAGCGACTGGACCGGCACCGGCTGGCCGCCGCCACCGTTGCCCTTGCTGTCAGCCGCAGCCGCACCCTCGCTGCCCGAAGATGCCGCTCGCACGGGCTGTGCCATTGCCTGTCTCCTTTCCGGGACGGCTCCGCCGCTCGCCGGGGCCACGCCCGTCCGTCGATGATATGACACGCGAGTCATCCAGCCGTGGACGCCGCCGAATCACGAGGACGGAAGCGGTCTGACGTGGCACACCGATCCGACGGGTCGGCCGATCATCTCTCACGGGTCAGCGGTGCACGGTCGCAGCCACACCGGTGAATTGCTCCCTCAGTGTGCGCTTGAGGAGCTTTCCCGTTGCGGTGTAAGGCAATTCCTCGACAAACACCACCCGACGCGGGCATTTGAAGTGTGCGATGCGGTTGCGTGTGTAGTCGATCAGCTCTGCTTCGTCGATGCCGTCGCCCTCGGGTACCACCACCGCCACGACCGTCTCCCCCCACTTCTCGTCCGGGACGCCGATGACGGCGACTTCCGAGACTGCGGGGTGGCGGTAGAGGACCTGTTCCACCTCGATCGGGTAGACGTTCTCTCCCCCGGAGATGATCATGTCCTTCTTCCGGTCCACCAAAGTGATGAAGCCGTCGGCGTCGGCCCGTCCGAGATCACCGGTGTGGAACCAGCCGCCCCGGGTGGCTTCGGCCGTCTCCGCCGGTCGGCCCCAATACCCCGCGAAAATGTTCGGGCCGCGCAGCACCAGTTCGCCGACCTCACCGACCGCGACATCGTGATCCTCGTTGTCGACGATCCGCACGTCGACATGCATGAACGGTCGGCCCACCGAACCGGCGTGCGAGACCACCGACTCCTCGTCCAGCAACAGCGTGTTCGGCGAAGCCTCGGTCATCCCGAACCCTTCCAGGAACATCCAGCCGCGCTGCTGGTAGAACTCGATCACCGGAAGCGGGCACGGAGCGCCGCCGCAGAGCACGTACTGCATCGACGAGACGTCGTAGGAGTCGAAATCCGGCACCTTCGACAGCGCCGCCCACATCGCCGGCACCATGAACTGGGTCGTGGTCTGGTACCGCTGCATCAACTCCAGGGTCCGGTGCGGATCGAACGCGCGCACCGTGATCACGGTGCCGCCGGCGTAGAGGATGGGCAGCACGGACAGGCCCAGCGCACCGATGTGGAACATCGGCGCCACCGCGATGGTCGCCGTCGAACCCGACAGCCCGCTGCCCACCGTGGCCATGTTGAACGCATTCCACTGCATGTTTCCGTGCGTGAGCATCGCTCCCTTGGGGGAGCCGGTGGTGCCGGAGGTGTACATGATCACGCACGTGTCCTCGGCGCGAACGAGCGGATCAGGACCCCGCCGAGGCGCAGTGAGCAACTCGTCGAGCCTCGAGACAGGGTAGTCCCCGATCGGCGCACCGGCGGTTTCGACGAGGATCCGCCGGACACCGTGCCCGCCCTCGGCCAGGGCATCGGTCGCAAGGTCCCGGAATCTGTCGGACACCGCGAGCACGAGGGCGCCGGAGTCGGCGAGAATGTACCGGACTTCTCGGGCGTTGAGCCGAAAGTTGACCGGGACGACGATGGCGCCGAGATTCGCCGCGGCGAACAGCACGCGCACGAATTCGATGGAGTTCTCCATCAAGATCGCGACACGGTCCCCGCGGCGCACTCCGAGTTCGTGCAGTGAGGCCGCCGTGGCGGCCACGTCACGCTCGAGGTCCACGTACGGCACCGTCCGGCCGCTTTCGCCGTCGATCAGTGCGGTCGCGTTGGGTCGGCGATGGGCACGCCGTACGATCCAGTCCCCGATTCCGCCTTGCATTTCATCTCTCCTAAGGTCTTGGTGTCACTGCCCCGCCGCGGCGAGGTGCCCGCTCAGCTGTGCGGAGCCCATGTCGGACGGCGCCGCTCGGCGAATGACCGCATTCCTTCTCTGGCCTCGTCGGACCGGAAGTACCTCGCCGACACGTCCTGCATCGTCGACAGCTCGTCGGCAATCGACGGGACATCGGACCGGAGAAGTTGCTTTGTTCCGGTCCACGCCCTCGGAGCGCTCATCAGCAGCATCTCGACGAGGCGATCGATTTCGCCCTCGAGCTCGTCGGGCGGCGCCACCGCACTGAGCAAGCCGATGCGCGCCGCGTGATGAGCATCGAATGTGTCGCCGGTCAGGAACAGCCGATGAAGCGCATGCGGCACGACTCGGTGTCGCAGCGGCACCGAGATGACCGCCGGGACGACCCCGATCCGCACCTCGGTGAAGGCAAAGGTGACGGTATCTACCGCGACGGCGAAATCACATGCCGCGACCAAACCGGTGCCGCCGGCGCGTGCCGGGCCCGCGAGGCGGGCAACCACCGGCTTCGGGGAGGTCCACAACAACTCGAGGACGGCGCAGAAGTCCCGCGCAGCGGCACCCTTGCGTTGCGGGTCCTCCTTCAGATCCGCGCCGGCGCAGAACACCGGTCCGGTGTGGGTTACGACGACGACACGGACCTCGTCGTCCTGCAGGGCCGCGGTCAGCTGGGCGAGCATCTGCGAGCACAGGTGCGAGGACAGCGCGTTGCGGTTGCCGGGGGAATCGAGCGTCACGGTGGCGATGCCCCGGGTGACGTCGCTGTGCACCAGCTCTTGCCGGCTCATCGGCGTGGCGGCCGTCATCGGTCCGCCCGGGGTGCGCCCAGCAACCGCTTGGCGATGATCTCGTTCATGATCTCGTTCGTCCCCCCGCCGATACCGAGGATGCGCGAGTCACGATAGTGCCGCTCGACCTCGGTCTCACGCATGTAGCCCATGCCACCGTGGATCTGTACCGCCTCGTCGACCACGAAGTCACAGGCAGCGACCGCGGTGTTCTTCGCCATCGCGACCTCCGCGCCGACATCCTCACCGGCCGCCCACCGAGCGGTCACGTCGCGGACGTAGGTGCGTGCCACCATCGTCTGTCGCTGCATCTCCGCGAGCTTGTGCCGGATCACCTGCCGTTCGGCCAGGGGCACGCCGAACGTCGTGCGGACCGTCGCGTGCTCCTTCGCCAGGCCGACGCAGCGTTCTGCGGTCGCCACCGCCTGCACCGCGAGCGTGAGCCGCTCGGATTCGAAGCGCTGCATGATCTGGAGGAAGCCGGTGTTCTCCTGCCCGATGAGGTTACGGGCGGGCACCCGCACCTGGTCGAAGACGAGTTCGGCGGTGTCCGAACACAGCCACCCCATCTTCTTCAGCCTCGAGGCGACCGTGAAGCCCGGGCGATCGGACTCGACGATCAGCAACGAGACCCCGCGATGGCCCGGGCCGCCGGTACGGGCGGCGACCGTGACGAAGTCCGCGCGGGTTCCCGAGGTGATGAAGGTCTTTCCGCCGGTGATCACGTACTCGTCGCCGTCACGCACCGCGCGAGTGGTGATGGAGCCGACGTCCGAGCCGGTGCCGGGCTCGGTGACGCCGAGAGACGCAATCTTGGTGCCGGCAACGACGGGACGGACGAACTCGTCGAGTTGCCACGGGTCACCGGCGGCCGCGATATGCGGCGCGCCGATGGTATGGGAGAACAGTGCCGAGGTAACCCCCGTGCTCCCGCCGGCGAGGATAATCTCCTCGTTGGCGACCATCAGATCGATGAAGTCGCCCTCACCGCCGGCCTTCTCGGGGAAATCGAATCCCAGCAGGCCGAGCTCGGCGGCCTTCTCGTGCAGGGATCGGGGTAATTCGCCGGCTTCCTCCCATGCCGGCAGGTTCGGCACGATTTCGCGACGGGTGAAGCCGCGCACGGCCTCACGGAGGGCGCGACGCTCGTCGGTGTACCAGAGCTCGTTCGCGGAGGTCATCGGGTCTCCAGGGGCAGTAGGGTGGTCGGGATGTCGACGTGTTTGGCGCGCAGATACTCACCCAGGCCCTTCGCCTGGGAATCGAGGTGTGGATTGGCGGCCACGCCCCGGCCGAGCAACCCGACGATGGTCACGCCGCAGGCGCGCAGCAGCGGAAGCTCCCACATTCGCAGCTCGCAGCCTGCCGCTTCGGGCAGCAACTCCCGCACGGTGTCCTCGCTCCACCAGGAGCGCAGCCAGGTGTGGCCCTCGTCGGTGCGGGCCCACACACCGAGGGTGGCGTTACCGGCCTTGTCGCCCGAACGTGCGCCCAGGACCGCGCCGAGCGGCAGCCGCTGTGTCGGTCCGTGGTACGTCTTCGTGCTCGGCGGGGTGGGTGGGTGGATGTCGGGCAGTTCCGCCGACGCGGGGGCGCCGGGCACGGTCCAGGTGCGCGCGCCGAGGGTGACGCGCTGGTCGAACAGCTCGGACCGCATGAGGGTGGGCCAGAACACGGTGAACTCGGTGCCGGTTCCCGGAGGGGCGGTGAAGTACGTGCCCGGATAGGTGGCCAGTCCGATCTCCACGGCGGCTCGGGAGAACCGACTCACTCGCTGGCGATCCGTACCCGTGACGGTGATCGTCAGCAGCGCGACGGCCTCTTCCATCGTGGCCGGATCGGACCGATCGGCACGCAGCAGCCGCACGGTTACGCTGTCGAATGCCTTCTCGCCGTCCGGGATACGTTGCCACAGTGCATCCTGGACGACTCGGGCCTTGTCCTCGATGTGGGTTCCGGTCAGGACGAAGGTGGTGTCGTTGCGCCATCCACCGGAGAACACCGCACCGACCTTGACGGTCGCCGGGGCCGGTTCTCCCCGGACTCCGGACAGGCGCACCCGGTCGGCACCGACCGATTCCACGTGCACGGTGTCCAGTCGGGTGACGACGTCGGGGTTCGCGTAGCGGGGGCCGTCGATCTCGTACAGCAGCTGCGCCGTGACCGTCTCGGTCGTGACGGCACCACCGGTTCCGGGGTGTTTGGTGATGACCGAGGAGCCGTCCGGGTAGATCTCGGCGATCGGAAATCCGACCTCGCTCATCTCGGGGATCTCGGTGAAGAACGAATAGTTTCCTCCGGTGGCCTGTGCACCGCACTCGATCACGTGGCCGGCGGCGACCGCGCCGGCCAGCGCATCCCAGTCCGTTCGGTCCCAGCCGAAGTGCCAGGCCGCCGGTCCGACGATGACGGCGGCGTCGGTGACGCGGCCGGTGATCACCACGTCGGCCCCGGCCCGCAATGCCTCGACGATCCCCCAGGCGCCCAGGTAGGCATTGACGACGATCGGGTCGACGTCAGTGGGAAAGGCCTGACCGGAGTCCAGATGCGGAGCTTCCCATCCGCGGGCGCGTTCCCGTGCGAACAGCTCGGTGGCGTCGTCACCGTCGACGACCGCTACTCGAACGGTGCGGCCGAGTCGCTCGGCGATCGCGGTGACCTGCGCGGCGCAGCCGTGCGGATCGAGTCCGCCGGCGTTGGACACGATCTTGATTCCTCGGTCGAGGCAGTCGCCCAGCACGTCGTCGAGCTGGGTGACGAAGGTGCGGGCATAGCCGGATCCGGGGGTGCGGAGTCGCTGTTTGGCCAGCAGTCCCATCGTCAGTTCGGCCAGCCAGTCACCGGTGAGCACGTCGATGGGGCCGCCGTCGATCATCTCGCGGGCTGCCGACAAGCGGTCACCGAAGAAGCCGGAACAGTTGGCGATGCGTAACGGTGTCGTCGTGTTCATACTTCCCCCTCGGCGCCGATTGTCACCAGTTCGGTCTGCGCGTCGACGTACTGACCGACCGACACGTTGATCTTCTGGACCACTCCGTCGGCGCCGGCCAGCGCGGGGTGTTCCATTTTCATGGCTTCGAGTACGACCAGTTTCTGGCCTGCGGCGACGGTGTCGCCCTCACTGACGAGGACGGCGACGACGGTCCCGGGCACCTCACTGACCGGGCCCGCCGCGGACGCGGCCAGCACGGTGCGGTCGGGTAGGCGCGGCTGCGGTGCCCAGCCGGACTGGCTGGTCGCATCGTTGATCCAGATCGTGCCGTCCCGATGGGTCGCGACGGCACACGGGTAGTCCACGCCGTCGTATCGCACCCGGACCGTGTCGGCACCGAGATCGATCAGGTCGAAGCGCTGGCGGGTGCCGTCCAGGTCGAGGACGAGCTCGGTGTCGCCGGACGGTGCGGCCAGGCGGTAGGCGACCGTCATGGGCTCTTGCCCGACAGGCTGCCACACCGCGGACGTCAGCATCTCTGCGGCGAGCGTCCGGAATCCGGGGGCGGCGAACCCGGTCACCGGGTTCGCGGCGCGCCGACGAGAGACCGACGCTGCCAGTCCGGCGGCCAGGTGTACCACCGTCGGGGTGGCGGGAGCAGGATCGAGAAGGTCCTGGTGATGGTCGAGGAAGTCGGTACATGTTGCGCCGGACAAGAAGTCCGGGTCACGAAGCAGGGCCGCGAGGAAGTTGCGGTTCGTCACCAGACCGTGGATTCGCGTGGCGTCCAGCGCCGAGGCGAGCGCGGCGGCCGCCTCCTCGCGGCTGTCCGCACGGGCGATGATCTTCGCCATCATCGGGTCGTAGTAGGCCGAGACCTCGCCGGGCGCGGACACACCGACCTCGTAGCGCAGCCCCGGACGCTCCGGGTACTCCAACAGATGGAGCGGGCCCGGGGTGGGCAGAAAACCACGGGCGGGATCCTCGGCGTAGAGCCGGACCTCGATCGCGTGGCCGCGCGGAACGACGTCCGCCTGTTCGATCCCCAAGGCCTGACCCTGTGCGACACGCAGCTGCAGCGCCACCAGATCCAGGCCCGTGACTTCCTCGGTCACCGGGTGTTCGACCTGCAGACGGGTGTTCATCTCGAGGAAGAAGAACTCGCCCGTGCGGTCGTCGAGCAGGTACTCGACCGTACCGGCGCCGAGATAGCGGAGTTCGCGGACCAGAGATACCGCGGTCGCGCCCATCTTCTCCCGGAGCTCGGGCCCGACGACCGGTGACGGCGCCTCTTCGAGCACCTTCTGGTGCCGGCGCTGCACGGAGCATTCACGTTCCCCGAGATGCACCGCCGATCCGTGTGCGTCCCCGAACACCTGGATCTCGATGTGCCGAGCCTTGTCCAGGTAACGCTCGAGGAATACCGTCGCATTGCCGAACGAGCTGGCGGCCTCCCGGCGGGCACCGGCGACGGCGTCGACGAGAGTGTCGAGATCGTCGACCCGGCGCATTCCCTTACCGCCGCCGCCCGCGGTGGCCTTCACTAGCAGTGGGAAGCCGACCTCGCGGGCTGCCGCCGCCCAGGCTGTGGGGTCGTCACCGGTGATCTCGGCGTCCGGCAGCACCGGAACTCCGGCTCGTCGCGCGATCGCCTTCGCCTGGTCCTTCAGGCCCATGCTGCGCATCGACTCCGGTGAGGGGCCGACGAACAGGATGTCGGCCCGGCGGCAGGCCTCGGCGAACTCCGCGTTTTCGGACAGGAATCCGTATCCGGGATGGATCGCGTCGGCACCCGCTCGACGGGCGGCGTCGATGATCTTGTCGGCGCGCAGGTACGAGTCCGCGCTTGCGGTGCCACCGAGGGCGACCGCGAGATCGGCATCGAGGACGTGGGGTGACCGAGCGTCCGGGTCCGAGTACACCGCGACGGTGCGGATTCCCAGGGCGCGTGCGCTGCGGATGATCCGTCGTGCGATCTCCCCCCGGTTGGCGACGAGAAGGGTGGTGATGCGGTTGCTGCTCACGGTTGTTTTCCTCACATCCGGAAGGGGGCGAATCGGGTCGCGCCGGCGACGGGGGCCGAGTGCGTCGCCGACAGGGCCAACCCCAGCACGGTGCGGGTGTGCCGCGGATCGATGACGCCGTCGTCCCACAGGCGCCCGGTGGCGTACACCGCGCTCGACTGGGTCTCGATCATCTCTTCGATCTCGCGGCGTACCCGGGCGTCCTCGACATCGTCGTAGTCGACGCCCGACCGTGCTGCCGCTGTGCGCCGGATGATCGACATCACGCCACCGAGCTGGGGGCCGCCCATGACGGCGATGCGGTGGTTCGGCCAGGTGAACACGAAGCGCGGGTCGTAGGCGCGTCCGGACATGGCGTAGTTGCCGGCACCGTACGAGGCGCCGACCATGAGGGTCAGATGCGGGACGGTCGAGTTGGAGACCGCATTGATCAGCTTCGCCCCGTCCTTGATGATGCCGCCGCGTTCGGCCGCGGAGCCGACCATGAAGCCGGTGATGTTCTGGACGAACAACAGCGGGATGCCGTGGGCGTTGGCGAGCTGAATGAAGTGGGCTCCCTTGTTGGCCTCCTCGGAGAACAGGATGCCGTTGTTGGCGAGGATGCCGACCGGGTAGCCGGCGATTGAGCCCCAGCCGGTCACCAACTGGGTGCCGTAGAGCGGTTTGAATTCGTCGAACCGCGAACCGTCGAGTATCCGGGCCAGGATTTCCCGTACCTCCACCGCCCGTCGTGGGTCGGCCGGCGCGCATCCGAGCAGCTCCGCCTCGTCGTAGGCCGGCGGATCGGCGGGCAGTGACGGGACGGGACCGGCCTTGCGCCAATGCAGGTCGGCCACGATCTGGCGGCCGATGCGGATGGCATCGTGCTCGTCCTCAGCCAGGTAATCTGCCAGCCCGGAGACTCGGGCGTGCATCTCGGCCCCGCCGAGGGCTTCGTCGTCGATATCTTCGTTGATCGCCATCTTCACCAGCGGTGGGCCGCCGAGATAGACCGAGGCGGCGTGTTTGACGAGCACCGTGTATTCGCTCATGCCCGGCATGTAGGCGCCGCCGGCGGTCGAGCTGCCGAACACCAAGGAGATGGTGGGAATGCCGGCAGCGGTCAGCCGGGTCAGTTCACGAAACGTCCGCCCACCGGGAACGAAGATGTCTGCCTGGGTGGGCAGATCGGCGCCGCCCGACTCGACCAGTGTGATCAGCGGCAGCCTGTTGCGTTCGGCGATCTCCAGCGCGCGCAGCTGCTTGGCCACGGCATCGGGGTTGAGCGATCCCCCCTTCACCGTCGACTGGTTGGCGAGGATCATGCATTCGACGCCGTTGACCGTGCCGACACCCGTGATCAGACGGGCACCCGGCTGGGATCGGGGATCGTGGGCACCCGCGTAGCAGGACAGTTCCAGAAAGGGAGCGTCCTCGTCCAACAGCAGATCGACACGCTCACGTGCGAGGAGCTTTCCCCGGGAACGATGACGGTCGACTGCTTTCCCGCCCCCCGCCTCGAGGACCTGCACCGCGAGCTCCTCGAGGGGCCGCAGCGCGGCGAGCATCGCTTGTCGGTCGCACTCGAAAATCTCGGACGTCGGATCGAGCTTCGATTCGATCACAGTCATCAACACACCTCATTGCGCTAAGAGTTCGGCGGCAGCCCGTACCGCTGGTTTCCGCGAAGCGTCGTCGGCCGGTTCGACCTGGTTCGTGGGACTGTTCGATTACAGCCCTTCTTTGACAAGCTTGTCAAGTGTTGAAGGCGGCATTTTCACAGTTGGAGTGCGGCCAATAGCCGTTTGCTCGCCAAATAGCTCGTCGGTAGTTGACATGCTGATCTGCAGATGCCTACTGTCACGCCAGACGAGGTGGACACCGCCCTCCCGGTACGTCGCTCGACCGCCGCGCCGCCGACACGCCCGATCAGCAGCCGAACGGAAACACGTCTGAGTAGGTGCCATTCGCGGGCTCGGGACACGAACGGCTGCGGTGCCCTCCGTAGGCAGAACCTGGTAACGGCCGTGAGAGAGGCGCCGCCACCAGGTAGACGCTCGCCCGCCCGAGCAACACGTACATGCGCGCTGTTGCCGCGGCTACGGCAAGCGCTGCCACGCCGGCAGAACACGAGGAGATATCTTGACCACCCAACACCGAGGGCTCGAACTTCCTGCGCTACAGAACTTTCTCCGCCGATCGGGCATTCCCCTCGACGGAGATCTACGGGCAGAGCTGATTTCGGGAGGCAAATCCAACCTGACCTACCACATCGTCGACGACTCCTCGCGCTGGATTCTTCGGAGGCCACCGACAACGGGACGGACCCCGTCCGCCCATGACGTGGCACGAGAATTCCGCATCACATCCGCGCTGCAGCACACAGACGTCCCTGTGGCCACACCCGTCATCCTCTGCGAGGACGAGACGGTCCTCGGGGCTCCGTTCACCCTCGTCGAGTACGTTTCAGGCCAGGTTCTCCGGACCGGGTCGGACATCGAGGCGCTGTCCGACGACCAGATCGACGCGTGTATGACCGGTCTGATTCGAGTGCTCGGCGCACTTCACACCGTCGACTACCAGGCGGTGGGATTGGGCACACTCGGCCGGCCGGACGGGTATGTCACACGACAGATCGACCTGTGGGCAAAGCAGTGGGACCGGGTCAAGACCCGGGACTCGGTCGACGTCACCAAACTGTACGACGCGCTCACCGACCTCGTACCGACGCACACGGACGCGTCCATCGTCCACGGTGACTACCGCATCGACAACACCATCCTGGCCTCCGAGGACGTCGGCACATTGGCCGCCGTGGTCGACTGGGAACTTTCCACTCTCGGAGATCCACTCACGGATGTCGCCTTGATGTGCGTGTACCGGCATCCGGCCTTCGATCTCGTTCTCGGAGAGCCCGGCGCCTGGACAAGCCCCCGACTTCCGTCGACCGACGATCTGGCTTCGCGCTACGCCGCGACCTCAGGCCGAGCCCTGGACCACTGGAACTTCTACATGGCACTGGCCTACTTCAAGGTCGCCGTCATCGCCGAAGGCATCAATTACCGCTACCGCGTGGGCGCGACCGTGGGAGCCGGATTCGACCGTGCCGGTGAATCGGTACCCGAATTCCTGGCAGCAGGACTCGGCTCCTTGACGTGACGAACTCCGTAAACGTTGCTCCCGCCTCCCCGACGGCGACGAATCCACAAAGCATCGGCGAACCGACCAACCTCCCGCCCAGCTCGCTTCCGCGACGAATGCCCTCGAACGCCGTTGGCCGCGTCCGCTCCACCGACGACGGCACGGTATGACCAACCGGCTCGGTCTGCGAAGGCCCAGCCTCGAACTCCCAAGGAGCATGTGATGCCCGAAGCTGTGATTGTCTCCGCCGCCCGTTCTCCCATCGGGCGGGCGATGAAGGGGTCGCTCAAGACCGTGCGCCCGGACGACCTGGCCACCCAGATGGTCGCCGCCGCCCTGGCGAAGGTGCCGGAGCTGGACCCGACCCAGATCGACGACCTGCTGCTCGGCTGCGGCCAGCCCGCCGGCCAGTCCGGGTTCAACATCGCCCGCGTCGTCGCGGTGCAGTTGGGCTACGACTTCCTGCCCGGCGTGACCGTCAACC
>NZ_WVTE01000076.1:0-10535 GCF_009939605.1 Rhodococcus sp. YH1
CAGGCGCGCTGCACCCGGGCTACGGCTGGGTGTTCCCCCTGGGGACCGGCGAGGTCAACATCGGCGTGGGCACCCTCGCGACCTGGACCGCGGATCGGTCAGCAGCCGCCGCAACCGGACGGCCGGGGGCGCCTGCGCGGTCCGGGACGGGCAGCGTGCGGGTGCTGTGCTCACCGGACGGTCTGAACTTCACGCCGGTCACCGATCTCGGCTGGTTCGACGTCGCAGGCGACGGGCGGTACCTGTTCCGGACCGGCCACCACACCCACGTCTGCCCGGCCACCCCGGAGCTGCTGCGCGACGAGCTGGCCTACGCGGTCGACGAGGCGCGCGAGAAGCGGGGTCGCGTCGGCGCTGCCGGTTTACGCTGGGTGCATGGCTGAACGGGATCGAACGGTCGACGGCAAACCGCAGAACGCCCGCCCGCGCGACGCCCTGGGGCGCCCGTTGCCCTACGGCGAGGAGGGAGTCGAACGGGTCCCGGAGGACCTGCAGCTCGAGCCCGACGAGGCGATCACCGAGGCGCAGCGGCTGCTCGACCACGGGTATCCGTTCCATGCGCACGAGGTGCTGGAAGGCACGTGGAAGTCGGCGCCGGCCGACGAGCGGACGCTGTGGCAGGGCTTGGCGCAGCTCACCGTGGGGCTGACGCATCTGCTGCGGGACAATCCGGCCGGGGCCGCGTCGCTGCTACGGCAGGGGGAGGCTCGGATCCGCCATTACGAGGACGAGCCGCCGCACGGGCTGGACATAGACGGCCTCGCGGCATGGGCGGAACACCTGTTGACGGAGATCGCGCGCGGCGAGCCGATCCCGGCGCCGCCGATACCGCGGCTGCGGCTGCCCTGATGCCCGTGCTCCCGATGTTCCCGCTGGGAACCGCGCTGCTTCCGGGCGACGCCCTTCCACTCCACGTGTTCGAACCGAGGTATCGAGAGCTGGTCCGGGACTGCCTCGCAGATCCGGACGGGCCGCGGTTCGGCGTGGTGCTCATCGAGCGAGGCCACGAGGTGGGTGGGGGCGAGACCCGCCACGACGTCGGCACGGTCGCGCGGATCGTGATGGACACCGAACTCGACGACGGTCGCTACTTCCTGGAATGCATCGGCGAGGAACGCATCCGGGTGATCGACTGGCTACCGGACGACCCGTATCCGCGGGCGGAGGTCGAGCCGTGGCCGGACATGGAGTCCGGTCCGGTGGACTTCTCCGGCCTGAGCGTGGGGCTCGGCCGGCTGTACGGTCTGCTCGACCGCCTGTCGGGCGGCCGGATCGAACCCCCGAGCATCACCGAACTGCCCGACGAGCCGGGTGCCCGGCTGTTCGCGCTGGCACGCTTCGTCCCTATGGGTGAGGCCGACCGGCTGCAGGTACTCACGGCGCACGGACCCACCGAACGATTGGCCGTGCTGACCGAATGCATCTCGAACGCTGTCCAACTCGCGCAGTGGCGCCTCGACAGTACGTAAGGGCGAGGGCGAACCGCCTCGCGGACAGCGCATGACCTCCCTCGACCGCACCCGCGCGTCTGCCGGTCAACCGCTGCCGCACCCCGTCGGTCGCCAGGACGACCGCGCACGTCGCCGACGGTTGCATCCCGACAGCCGGGAACGAACACACGACGATCCGGGTATCTGCGCGGCCCAGAAAAGCTCAATCCCCATGCGGAACACATCAACTGGTATGGTTCTGCCGTCGATAGGGGGGATCGAACAATGTCGAAATGGGGCGTCGTTGTCCTTCAGCTGGCCAAGGTGGCGTTGTGGTATGTGGGGGGCTTGCTGGCCATCGGTGGAATATCCGCAGCAGCGAGCCTGCTGAGGCCGGACCTTCCGGATTCCGGCTGGGCGCCACCACCACCGATCACGACGACACGCACCGAGTCGCCCACTGCCGCAACACCACCGCGCGAACTCCCCCCGGGTTTCCCGTCGATGGAGCGCGCTCCGCTCCCGCCGGAGGTTCCCGAAGGGCAACCGCAACCGGTACCGACACGGTTCGGGCTCACGTACACCACTCCAGCCGGCTGGTTCGGGCAGGGCCAATCGGTCATGGGCTGGAGAAGCCGGGACGGTGCAGCGATGGTGATCGGTTCGGCATCCGCTTTCGGGAAGGAGTACTGCGAGGCGGACGACACGTCGATGCTGGCCGCAGTGGGGATCACGGGGCGCCCAGCGGGCGACCTCCTGACCGTCGCTGCTCACGAAGTCCGGGCGGTCGAATGGATGTACTCCGACGACGGACGACTGCCGACGATCAACTATTCGGACCCCGTCCATTTCGAGATTGCCGGAAACCCGGCAGTCCGGCTCACGGCTCTGGTGTCCGACATCCCGCCCACCGACGAATGTGACCCGCCGGCAGCACGGTTGGACGTCGTGGCCACCACCGGCCTTGCAACGGCGGAGGTCGCGGTCTTCGTCGTCCGGGCGGATCGCGGTGTGGCCGGACAGCTCGACGACAGCTCTATCGATGATCTCGTCGCGTCGCTGAGGAGATCGTGATGTCCGGGACGCACGAGGAATTCTCCGCCGCCACACGCCGGATAGCCGGCGCTGCCGTCGCCGTGCAGGAGATCGGACACGATGTTGTGCGGGCGAACCGGTATCTCGCCGTCCACGGTGAGCCGAACGGCAATTTCGACGGTGTGCTGTTGCAGACGATCCGGGCCGGGTTCCAGGCGGTTCTCCCGTCGGCACAGTCTCGATACTTCCAGGTTGCCGATCTCTGCCTGAAGACCAGCATCGAACTGAACCGGTGCGCGTGGATGTACGACGACACCGAGGCACGGAATTACCAACGGCTCAATGCCAACATGCTCTTCCCGAAGTCGGTCGACGCATTCGATCCCGACACACCGGCGCCCGGTCCGGCGCGGCCGTATCCCGGCACCTTCCCGTATGGCGGTCCGGACCGGATCGAACTCGGTCACCCCGAAACCCTCCCCGAGGACGTCCGCCAGGTCGTCGCGGATGCAGCCGGTTGGCTCGGCGATGTCGACGAGGCGATCGACCTGCTGACCGGGTGGAGCCCGATCGCGCAGGTCGTCGAACCGCTGGGCGGAAACTGGAACGAACTCGAGCGCCTCGGCGACGCCTATCGCATCGCCGGGGAGGCGGTAGAGACCAGCGGCGGGAACCTCGCCGCCGTCGTCCGGACCCTGGATCCCCACTGGGGCGGGCAGGCCGCCCGGGCGTTCACGGACTACGCCGACCGCATCGTCGATGCCCTCCGATGGGAGGGACCGGTCGGACGCGTCATCAAGGAGACGTGCTACCTGGTTGCGGAGAAGATCCGGGAGGGGATCGTCACGGCGGTTCGGTCACTGAAGGAGATGCTCGAAGAAGAAGTGGCATTCGACGACGCGTTGCAGAAGTTGAAGTTCCTGCTGAAGAAGACTCCGTTCGTCGGTACGGCCGCACAGATCGTCACGATCACCAAAATCGTTCAGAACACGATGGAATTCGTCGACGATGTAGTGGACCGGATCCGCGAGCTCGCCGACGCATTGAAGGAATTCCTCGACGCACTGTCGTCGCCGGCGGACGTCCTGAAGGATCGGGTCGAGCAGAAGCTGGCGCCGCTGACCGAGGCGCACGAGCGCACCGAGCACAGGGCGGAGGTGGCTATCGACCTCGCCGGCGTCGCAGACGCGAGCGGCCCCGTGAACAAGCCCTCCAGCGCGTATTCGGTCGGTGAGGACCCGTGGGCGGATGCGATATGAGGGAAGTACCGCCGCACCTCGACAGTCCACTGCGGCGAATCCACCAGGCCGTGACCGACCTCGAAGCCGCCGTGATCCGCGCACGAGGGTTCGCCGGCGCCGACCGGGACCGACGCATCGAGGTCGACGATGCGTTGATGGAACAACTCGCAGCGACCGCGGAAGCGTCCCCCGAGTTGCGGCTGTATGCGTCGAGAGTCGCTGCCGGACAGTGCCGGTGGTCCGAGATCGAGGTGACGGCGCGTCCGGTTCCGCCGGAGGTGGCCGAACTCAAGACGAATCCGCGGCTCCGGTGGTTCCCGGAACCGCCGCGTACCTCGACTGCGGAAGGGCAGGAATGGGAGTCCTACCGGATCCCCTGGCAGTAGCTCCCCTACCCGTGGTGGCCGCGGCGGTGTGTCCTTCGGGCTGTCCTGGCAGCCCGAAGGACACACCGGCCGTGTCAGCGGCCGATGAGTGCGAGGCGTTCGATCTCGGCGAAGTCGGTGCCGGCGGCCTCCGGCCGGGAGCGGCCGACCAGCGAGCCCACATAGGCCAGCAGGAATCCCGCCGGCACGGACACGAGGGCCGGGATCGTGAGCGGGAAGATCGGGTCGATCCCGTGGATCAGCCCGGTGGGTCCCAGGATGTTGGGACTGATCGCCACCAACCCGAGGCTCACTGCGAGGCCGCCGACCAGGGCCCAGGTCGCGCCGACGCGGTTGAATCCGCGCCAGTAGATGCTCAGCAGCAGCACAGGCAGGCTGGTGCTCGCGGCGACGGCGAACGCGACGTTGGCGAGGAAGCCGAGGTTGAAGCCCTTGGCCCCGAGCGCGAGGAACATGGCGACGACGGCGATGCCGAGCAGTGACAGCCGGGCCACCTTCAATTGCTGTTCACCGGTGGCCTTTCCGCCCTTGACGACGTGAGTGTAGAGGTCGTGCGCGAACGCTCCGGAGGTGGCGATGGCGACGCCGGCGAGGACCGCGAGGATCGTGGCGAGGGTGATGCCGATGATCACGGCCTCGAGGGCAGGACCACCGAGGGCGCCGGCGAGCTGAACCACGGCGAGGTTACCCTGTGGATGCGCGGCGGCGATGGCGTCGGATCCGAGGGCGCGGATCGCGCCGTATCCGACGAACGGCAGCACCACGTAGAAGGCGCTGAAGATCCACAGTGCGACCACACCGGATTTGCGGGCGGCGCGGGCGTCCTTGACGGTGAGGAACCGGACCATCACGTGCGGCAGACCCATCACGCCGAGGGCAAGGGCGAGCTGCTGGGAGATGATGTCGAAGGTCTTGGTGGTGTTCTGCGGGTGCGACGACGTGACCGAGTCCGGCAGCGGCTCGACGACGTGCAGCGGGCTCGGCCCGTACTTCGCGAGCACCAGGAACAGGATGAGAGCGGTGCCGGTCAGCAGCAGCCCGGTCTTGAGCACCTGCACCCAGGTGGTGGCGAGCATGCCGCCGAACATGGTGTAGACGACCATGAGCAGCCCGAGGACGATGACGGCGACCCAGAACTTGATGCCCAGCAGGGCCTGCACGAGCAGTCCCGCGCCGACGAACTGGATCACCATGTACATCGCGGAGATGACGATCGTGGTGACGGCGAGAGCGGCGCGCAGTCCGCGGCCGTCGAACCGGGCGGCGACGGCGTCGGCGAGGGTGAAGCGGCCGAGGTTGCGCAGCGGTTCGGCGATGATGAGCAGCACCAGCAGGTACGCCAGAGGCACCGCGGTGGCGTAGTAGAAGCCACTGAACCCGGCGATCCCGATCATGCCGGTGATTCCGAGAAACGAAGCGGCCGAGACGTAGTCGCCGGAGATGGCCAGTCCGTTGCCGACGGGCCCGACCTGCCCCTCGGCGACGTAGTGCGAGTCCGTGGAGGTGTTGCGCTTGGCGGCCAGGTAGGTGATGCCGAGGGTGACACCGATGATGGCGACGACGATCGCGACGCTGAGTCCCATGCCGGTCACCGCCCTTCCAGCGCGGCAAGGTGCGCATCGACGACTGCGTCCATGCGGCGCGCCCAGCGGGTGTAGATCTGCGCGACGACGAGGATCGCGGCGAAGACGGCGAACCCGACCCAGTACGCGATGCCGAGTCCGCCGAGGCGGCCGGACAAGACCGTGGTGGAGGTTGTCAGGACGATGTAGCCCATGAACACCGCGAGCAGGACGGCTGCGGAGCCGAGCGACAGGCGTCGGCGTTGCCGAGCAAGGGCGAGGACGGCGTCGAGACCGGCGTCGTCCGGCCGGGTCGTGCCGCCGCCGGCGGCCGTGGAGATGTCGAGCGACATGATCACCTCAATGGGGTGTGAAGGGATCAATCAATCAATGCTTTGATTGATTGGACGCCCTACCGTAAGTGAGGGCCATCACAAAGCGCAAGTACTCCGGCGCCGCGACTCAGTCGCGGGTGTGGATATCGAGGTCGTCGGCCGCGGTGGCGAGCTTCTCCAGCAGGCCGATCAGGATGGTCTGCTCGGGCTTGGTCAGCACGCTCGTCCAGGTCCGTTCGCGCTTGTTGTGCGCCGCGTAGGTGCTGGTGATCGCGTCGACACCGGCCTGGGTCAGACTCAGCTCGACCGAGCGCCGGTCGCGCTCAGAGCGCCGCCGGGTCACGAGGCCGTCCCGTTCCAGCGTGTTGACCAGCGCGGACACGGCGGCGCGGCTCATACCGGAGAGCTGGGCGACCCGCTTGGCATCGCTCGGCCCGGACAACCACAGCATGAACAGCACCCGGAAGCCGGGCCAGCTCCAGCCCTGCGGGCGGTGCACGGTGGACTCGAGGTCGTAGACGAGTGCACTCGCGACCCGGGTCAGTTCGAGCACGAGCCGCATCGACTGGGGATCGACCTCGGGCATGACGCGCGTCGTCTTGCGCACGGCGAAGTCGACAAAGCTCAGAAAGTCCAGGTTGTCCACGTCGTCCGCAGGCTCGCTCACCCCGCCAGCGTAGAGGTGGCGCCGCATGCACCGTGCCGAAGTGGTCAAAGGCTTGCGCATCCGGTGTGACGCCACTTACATTGGTCACAGATTCGTTCAAACCTTTTACTAACTGGGGTGGTTCCATATGACCGCACTGTCCTTCGCTTCCTCCGCCGATCTGGGCGAGAAGGAGCAAACCCTCGAGATTCTCGCCGACGGGGTGTACGCGCTGACCGCCGAGGGCGATCCCAACCTCGGGGCTGTCGAGGGCGAGGACTTCCTCGTGTGCTTCGAGGCGCTCGCCACCCCGGTCGCGGCGCGCGACTGGCTGGCCAAGCTGCGTGAGCACACCGACAAGCCCGTGCGCTACCTCGTGCTCTCGCACTACCACGCGGTGCGGGTGCTGGGAGCGTCCGCCTTCGACGCCGACACCATCGTCGCGCACGAGAACACCTACAACCTCATCGCCGAGCGCGGCCGGGAGGACTGGGAGTCCGAGTTCGGCCGCATGCCGCGCCTGGCCAAGGGTGCCGACTCCGTGCCCGGCCTGACCTGGCCGACACTGACGTTCAGCGACCGGCTCACCATCGACCTCGGTGGCGACCGCGGCAACCTGGTACTCCAGCACCTCGGCCGCGGCCACACCGAGGGCGACATCGTCGCGTGGCTGCCGCAGCAGAAGATCCTGTTCGCCGGCGATCTCGTCGAGGCGCAGGCCGCGCTGTACACGGGCGACGCGTTCCACCGCGACTGGTCCACCGGCACACTCGACCGGATCAAGGCGCTCGGCGCCGAGGCGCTCGTCGGCGGGCGCGGCGCGGTCAGCCGCGGCCGCGAGGAGGTCGACGCCGCCATCGAGCAGACCCGGCACTTCCTGAACGTGATGCTCACCGAGGTAGGGGCCGTGCAGCGGCGTGGCGGCACATTGAAGGAGGCGTTCGAGGCGACGCACGCGGCACTGTTCGACCGCTATGGGCACTGGCCGATCTTCGAGCACTGCCTGCCGTTCGACGTCTCCCGGGTGTGGGACGAACTGTCCGGCATCGAACGGCCCGTGATCTGGACCGCCGAGCGCGACCACGAGGTCTGGGCCCAGCTCCAGAGCTGACCCCACCACGGTACGAGAAGGAAATGTGATGACAGTGCGGAACATTCACAACGGCACCGTCGCGGTGCTCGGGAACGGACCCGTCGGGCAGACCACCGCCCTGCTGCTCGCCCGGTGGGGCATTCGCGTGATCGTCCTGGACGCTCGCCCCGAACGCGACCCGATCGGCTCGAAGGCGATCTGCCAGCAACGCGACGTGCTCGAAGTGTGGGCCGCCGTCGGTGTCGGCGAGCAGGTCGCCGCGGAGGGCGTCACGTGGGACACCGCGAGCACCTTCTACCGCGACGAGAAGCTGTTCACCCAACCGTTCGTCGACAACGGCCGCTCCGCGTTCCCGCCGTTCGTCAACATCTCCCAGGCCCGCACGGAGCAACTGCTCGACGAGCGCATCGCCGAGGAACCGCTCATCGAGGTCCGGTGGGGTCACCATGTCGACGGTATCGACCAGGACGACGCCGGCGTACGCGTGCTGTGCACGACCCCGGACGGTCCCGCCGTCGTGCCCGTCGCCTACGCGGTCGCGACGATGGGGGCGCGGGCCGACGGGTTCCGCACGCACCTCGGGCTGGACTTCGCGGGTCGCACGTTCGACGACAAGTTCCTCATCTGCGACATCAAGGCCGACATCCCCGACTGGGCACACGAGCGCAGGTTCTACTTCGATCCCGAGTGGAATCCCGGACGCCAGGTGCTCATCCACCCGTGCCCGGATTCGACGTTCCGCATCGACTGGCAGGTCCCCGGCGACTACGACCTCGAGGCCGAAACGGAGAGCGGCGCCCTCGACCGCCGGATCCGCCGGATCATCGGCGCCGAGCTGCCCTACGAGATCGTGTGGAAGTCCGTGTACCGCTTCCATGCTCGTCTCGTCGACCGGATGCGCGTGGGCCGCGTCCTCGTCGCCGGCGACTGCGCTCATCTCGTGTCGCCGTTCGGTGCACGCGGACTGAACTCCGGGGTCGGCGACGCCGAGAACGCCGCGTGGAAGCTCGCGTTCGTGCTGCGCGGCTGGGCCGACGAGTCGCTCCTGGACACCTACGACCTGGAGCGGCGGGCCGCGGCGCGCGAGAACATCGAGGTCACCTCCGCGACAATGGATTTCCTGGTGCCGCAGACCGACGAGCAGCGCGCACACCGCCTGCGTATCCTCGAGGCGGCGGCCGACGACGCCGACGCCCGCGCCCAGGTCGACTCGGGCCGCCTCGCGGAACCGTTCTGGTATGCCGACTCGCCACTGACCACCGCGGACCCGGCCCGTCCCTTCGCTGGTCGGCCCGCCAGGGGTGTTGCTCCACAGCCCGTTCCGGGCGTTCTGCTGCCGGACATGCCGGTCGCGGTGTGCGGTCGGGCCACGCGCCTGCGTGCGCTGGCCCGGGCGGGAATCCTGCTCCTGCACGGCCGCGACGTCGACGCGACCACGCTGCGCACGCTCGCGCTGGACGCCACGAGCGCGCCGGTTCGGATCCACGCCATCGGCGACATCGACGCGACCGGCGCGCTCGCCGAAAGCCTTTCCGCGGCAGCGCACGAGGTGTGGGTTGTCCGGCCCGACGCGCACATCGCCGCGGTCGTCGACACCGCGGACCCGGCCGTGCTGACCGATGCGATCCGCACCGCCACCGGACGGCGGGTCGTGGCCCCGCTGGTGGCCGCGGTGTGACACAGAAGTGGTACGCGCTCCCCGGTCACGAACCGGGGAGCGCGTCCGCGGTCAGCGCCGGGTGCGGCGTTCCCGCTCCGACAGGCCGCCCCACACACCGTGCCGCTCCCTGCTGAGCATCGCGTGGGTTCGGCACTCCGTCAGCACCGGGCAGCTCGCGCAGATCCGCTTCGCGGCGGCCTCGCGCCGGCGCCGGACGTGCGATGGTTCGTCGTCCGGGGCGAAGAAGTAGAATTCACCGGCGGATCGGCAGCTACCGCGGAACCGCCAGCCGAGGGCCGGCCGGGTGTGCTCGCTCAGCAGGCTCACCCAACAATCACCACGTCCAGGGTCCGCGGACCGTGCACACCCTCGACTCGTTCGAGTTCGATGTCGGAGGTTGCGGACGGGCCGCTGATCATGGTGGTGGGCCGCTCCGGCACCAGCCGGGCCAGTGCCTCCGGGACCCCGACCTCGACGTCGGCGAGCGGCACCACGCACACGTGCAGGTCCGGCACCAGGGTCAGCGCACGCCGCCCCTGGCCCGGGCTTCCGTCGAGGAAGATCGTGCCGGTCTCGGCGCACGTGACGGCGGAGGCGGTGACGACGCCGTCGAGTGCGCCGAGGTCCGGCGCGGGGATCTCGGCCGAGTCCACCACCACGTCACCGTCGAACCGCGCCAGCCACGAGGGATCCAGTCCGGCGGGAATTCCCACGCGCCGCACACCCCGCTCTGCGAGGACCCGTGCGAGCACGTCGGGCAGGTCGCCGGGCGTGCACTCGTGGACGTGTGCCTTGTAGTCGACGAGCCGGTCCACGAGCAGTTCCCGGCGCTGCGCGTCGGGCAGGGTGCGTCCGGTGCGATAGTCGCGCGGAACCTGCACGGGCTCCGGCGGAGCCAGGGTCAGGGCGTCACGGATCCGGCCGAGGATGACATCCCGGGTGCTCACTGCTGTCGTCCCTTCTCGCGAGCCTGCGCCAGCGCGGCCCGCCCCTCGTCCGAGTTCCACCATTGCCGGAACGTCTGTTTCGGTGGTGCCGGAATGTCACGCGCCTCGGTCCAGCCTCCCAGCGGCCCGGGCAGCGTCGTGATCTTCCCCTTCCTCCCGGCGAGGAGCCGGCCGAGTCCGACGGCCTTCTGCGCGGCCGT
>NZ_WVTE01000077.1:0-10514 GCF_009939605.1 Rhodococcus sp. YH1
CTCGGAGAACCCGGAAGCGCGGGACTTCGTGATGGCCCTCGGTTACCTGCAGGCCCCCGTGGTGGTCGCCGGTGACGAGCACTGGTCCGACACGGCGGTCAGCGCCCGGATCGCCACCTCGATGGTGTGCGCGAAGTCCGGCGAGTCCATCGCCTTGGCGATGTTCAGCGAGCCGAGATTGCACGAGATGTCCTTGCCCACATGGCTGTAGGACAGGTCCTCGTTGAACGTCGACGGCGTGGAGACCTGCAGGATCTCCGAGCACAGGTTCGAGTGGGTGATCTTGCCCTGAATGGGATTGGCCCGGTTGACGGTGTCCTCGAACATGATGTACGGGTAGCCGGACTCGAACTGCAGTTCCGCAACCGTCTGGAAGAACTCGCGCGCCTTGATCTTCGACTTGCGGATGCGCTTGTCGTCGACCATCTCGTAGTACTTCTCGGTGACGTCGATGTCGGCGAACGGCACACCGTAGATGCGCTCGACGTCGTACGGCGAGAACAGGTACATGTCCTCGTTGCGCTTCGCCAGCTCGAACGTGATGTCGGGGATGACGATGCCCAGCGAGAGGGTCTTGATGCGGATCTTCTCGTCCGCGTTCTCGCGCTTGGTGTCGAGGAAGCGGTAGATGTCGGGGTGGTGGGCGTGCAGATACACCGCGCCGGCGCCCTGGCGGGCCCCGAGCTGGTTGGCGTAGGAGAAGGAGTCCTCGAGCAGCTTCATGATCGGGATGACGCCGGAGGACTGGTTCTCGATCTGCTTGATCGGCGCCCCGTGCTCTCGGATGTTGCTCAGCAGCAACGCAACCCCGCCTCCGCGCTTGGACAGCTGCAGTGCCGAGTTGATCGAGCGGCCGATGGACTCCATGTTGTCCTCGATGCGCAGCAGGAAGCAGGAGACGGGCTCGCCGCGCTGCTTCTTGCCGGAGTTGAGGAACGTCGGGGTCGCGGGCTGGAACCGGCCGGAGATGATCTCGTCGACGAGGTGGGTCGCGAGCTGCTCGTCGCCGGCGGCCAGGGTCAGGGCGACCATGCAGACGCGGTCCTCGAACCGCTCCAGGTAGCGCTTGCCGTCGAACGTCTTGAGCGTGTACGAGGTGTAGTACTTGAACGCACCCAGGAACGTCGGGAAGCGGAACTTCTTCGAGTAGGCGTGCTCGAAGAGCTGCTTGACGAACGGGCGGGAGTACTGCTCGAGCACCTCGGGCTCGTAGTAGTTCTCCTCCACGAGGTAGTCGAGCTTCTCCTCGAGGTTGTGGAAGAACACCGTGTTCTGGTTGACGTGCTGCAGGAAGTACTGGCGCGCGGCGGCGACGTCCTTGTCGAACTGGATCTCGCCGTTGGGCCCGTAGAGGTTCAACATCGCGTTGAGCGCGTGGTAGTCGAGTCCCTTGAGGGATTCGTCGATCTTGGCGCTCGCTGCCGGCGCGGCATCGGTGACGGTCACGGTGCTTGCTCCCACTGTGAGTAGACGGGTTCGCCGCGCACCCGTATCCCCGACGGTGACGCAGCGTTGATGGAGTGGACGAGTGTGGGTGAGGTCGCGGTTACGCCGACTGCAACGCCTGCGCCCAGAACTGTGCCAGGCCCTCGCGGACGCGCTCGACGTCCTCGGCGGTACCCATCAGTTCGAACCGGTAGAGGTACGGGACCTTGCACTTCTGGGAGACCACATCCCCGGCGTAACAATAGGATTCGCCGAAGTTGGTGTTGCCGGCGGCGATGACCCCGCGAATCAGCGCACGGTTGCGCGGATTGTTGAGGAACCGGATGACCTGCTTGGGCACGAAGTTCGTGTCCCGGCCGGTCGCGGTGGTGCCGCCGCCGTAGGTCGGCAGGATCAGCACGTACGGCTCGTGCACCTCGAAGGTGCCGTCACGGTCGTGCAGCGGAATCCGGGTGGCCGGCAACCCCAGTCGCCGGACGAATCGGTGCGTGTTCTCCGATGTGCTCGAGAAATACACCAACGAGGTCATGGATGTCTCACATCACTTCGCTCGGGTCCGGCGACCGGCCGCAGGGGCGGTGGGTCGGCGCGCGACGGGTCAGGCGGCGACGGCGAGGGCCTTGATCCGGTCCGGGCGGAAGCCGGACCAGTGCTCGTCACCGGCGACCACCACGGGGGCCTGCAGGTAACCGAGGGCCATCACGAAGTCCCGCGCTTCCGGGTTCTCCGAGATGTCGACGACGGCGTACTCGATACCGGCCTTGTCGAGGGCACGGTAGGTGGCATTGCACTGAACGCAGGCAGGCTTGGTGTAGACGGTGATGTTCATGGTTTCCCCTTTTCGACAACCTGACGACTGACTGCACAGCAGTGCCTCGAGGCCCGTCGTACCAGCACGATCCCGCTTCCCCGAGGGACCGGAAACGATCAAGCCTTCCAGCGCTCTAGACACTACACCTAGTGGCCGACAGATTCATAGAACGCGAGATGTTGTGAGTTACAGCCGTGATATTCCCAGGTCGTTACTCACCGCGCGGGGCTGTCGGGCAGGTACGGGAGCACGTCCTCGAGGTGCACCGGAAGCCGGCGCACCCGCGCCCCGGTGGCGTGCCGGAGGGCATTGACGACCGCCGCGGCGCTGCCGACGATGCCGATCTCCCCGACCCCGCGCGACCCCATCGGTGTGGCGTGCAGGTCGTCCTCGTCGAGCCAGGTCGCGTCCACGTCGCCGACGTCGGCATTGGTGGGGATGTGGTACTCCGCAAGGTCGTGGTTGACCACGTGGCCGGTGCGAGGATCGCGGATGCTCTCCTCGTGCAGGGCCATGGAGATGCCGAAGCACATCCCGCCGATCAGCTGCGAACGGGCGGTACGGGGGTTGACCACCCGGCCCACGGAGAACACGCCGAGCATCCTCGGCACCCGGATCTCGCCCGTGTCGACATCCACCCGCACCTCGGCGAAATGCGCGCCGAACGACTGGATACGGTAGTGCTCGAGCGCGGGATTCTCCTCGGCCGTCGCCGATGCCTCGGCACCCGGCTCCGGTCGATCCCCGTGCCGCTTGCGGAACGCGTGGGCCGCGGCGACGATCGCCGTGCCCCACGACGAGGTACCGGAGGATCCGCCGGCGACGGTGGCGTTCGGCAGGGCCGAGTCACCGATCTCGAGATGGATGTCCTCGGGCCGGCAGCCGAGCGCGTCGGCCGCGACGAGGGTGAGCGTGGTCCATGCTCCGGTCCCGATGTCCGCGGCGCCGGTGCGGACGGTGAAGCGCCCGTCGCCGTCGTGCCGGACCGCGACCTCGGTGCCGGGGTTGACCAGGTGCGGGTAGCTCGCCGCGGCCACTCCGGTCCCCACGAGCCACCGGCCGTCGCGGCGGGTGCCGGGCGTGCGGTCGGCGGCGTCCCAGCCGAAACTGCGACTCCCCTCCCGCAGGCACTCCACCAGCCGGCGCGAGGACCAGGGCCGGCCGGACTCGGGATCGGCGGGCGGGTCGTTGCGGACCCGCAGTTCGATCGGGTCCATGCCGCACGCCACCGCCAACTCGTCCATCGCGACCTCGCCGGCGAACATCCCGGGGGCCTCCCCCGGCGCACGCATCCAGTAGGGCGCGGGCACGTCGAGCGCGACGATGCGGTGCGAGGTGCGCCGATACGGCGAGGCGTACATCCCCCGCGACGACACCGCCGTCTGCTCCGCGTACTCGCGCACGTGCGAGGACTGCGAGAAGGCCTCGTGCACCATGGCTTCGAGACGCCCTTCCCGGCTCGCGACGAGGCGGACGTGCGAGACGGTGGGCGGCCGGTAGCCGACGTACCCGAACATGTCCTGCCGGGACACGGCGAACTTGACCGCCCGACCGGGCAGCAGGCGCGCCGCCATCGCCGCCACGACGTCGTGCGCGTGCGGCGCCCCCTTGGACCCGAAACCACCCCCGACGTAGGGACTGATCACCCGCATCTGCTGGGGGCGCAGACCGAGCACGGGAGCCAGCGTGGAGACGACGCCGTGGGCGCTCTGCGTGGAGTCGTACAACGTCAACGACTCGCCGGACCACTCGGCCACGACCGTGTGCGGTTCGAGGGGGTTGTTGTGCTCCTCCGGGGTGGAATACCAGCCGTCGACCACGACGCCGTCGCGCTCCGCGGCCTCGGCCGCTGCGGCATCGCCCTGTTCCGTGTCGGTCGGATATCCGCCGTTGGCCTGTTCCGGGGCATAGCTGCGCGGGTGGTCGTGCCGGAACGCGACGTCGTGCGGCGCGGACTCGTACTCCACCCGGACCAGTTCGCTTGCGTGTCGCGCGATCTCGGGCGTCTCGGCGACTACGGCGGCGACGATCTGCCCCCGGAAGGCGACGTCCGGGCTCTGCAGGACCGCGTACTCGGCCTCCGAGGTGTCCGCCAGGCGGGGGGCATTCCACGGGGTGAGAACGACGAGCACGCCGGGCAGGGCCTCCGCCTCCGCGGTCTCGATGCGGGTCACCGTTCCCCGCGCCACGGTTGCCGTGACCGGGACGAGGTAGGCCGGGTCGTCGACCGGATGCTCGTACGCGTAGGGCGCGGTTCCGGCCACCTTCCGCGGGCCGTCCACCCGCGGCGTCGACGTGCCGATCGGGCGCTGGGCCGAGTGGGTCATGCGACTGCCTCCGAGGTGAGTTCACGCAGTACCGAGACGAGGGTGCGGCGCAGCAGCGGCACCTTGAACTCGTTGCCGTCGAGGGGCCGGGCATCGGCGAGTTCCGCGTCGGCGGCCGCAGCGAAGACGCCGTCACCGGGGGCGCTCCCCAGCAGGACGTGCTCGGCGCGATGGGCGCGCCACGGCCGGTGCGCGACGCCGCCGAGGGCGATGCGGCATCCGGTGACGACGCCGTCGGCGACCGTCAGGTCCGCCGCCACCGAGACGAGCGCGAACGCGTACGACGCCCGGTCGCGCACCTTGCGGTACGTCGAGACGGCGCCTTCGGGCGCCGGGATCTCGACGTCCAGGATCAGCTCGTCGCGCTCGAGCACCGTGTCGTACTCGGGGCTTTCGCCGGGAAGCCGGTAGAGCTGCTCGACGGGGATGCACCGCTCCCCCTGCGATCCGAGCACCGTCACCTGGGCGTCGAGCGCGAGCAGCGCCACCGCCATATCCGACGGGTGGGTGGCGACGCACTGTTCGGAGGCGCCGAGGATGGCGTGGTAGCGGGTGTAGCCACCGATCGCGGTGCAGCCGCTGCCCGGGGTGCGCTTGTTGCACGGAGTCGACGGGTCCCGGAAGTACACGCAGCGGGTCCGCTGGAGCAGATTGCCGGCGGTGGTGGCCATGTTGCGCAGCTGCGGGGAGGCGCCGGCCAGCAGGGCCCGGGCCAGGACCGGGTACCGGCGGCGGACGATCGGGTGGGCGGCCAGGTCGCTGTTGCGCACGTTGGCGCCGACGCGCAGCCCGCCTTCGGCGGTCTCCTCCACGATGTCGAGCGACAGGCGGGAGACGTCGACGAGGACGTCGGGCGCGGTGACGCCGAGCTTGAGGTGGTCCACCAGGTTCGTGCCGCCGGCGAGGAAGGCGGCACCCGGGTGGCCGGCGACCGCGGCGACCGCGGCGGCGGGATCGGCGGGCGTCTCGTAGCGGAACGTCTTCACGAGCAGTGCCCCTCCCCGCGCGCGACGTGGCGGAGCGCTTCGACGATGTTGGGGTAGGCCGCGCAGCGGCACAGGTTTCCGCTCATGCGTTCGCGGATCTCGTCGTCGGTCAGTTCCGGGTCCTGTGTGAGGTCCGCGGTGACGTGGCTCGGGGAACCCTTGGCGGCCTCGTCGAACATCCCGACGGCGGAGCAGATCTGGCCCGGTGTGCAGTAGCCGCACTGGAAGGCGTCGCATTCGACGAACGCCTGGGGCAGGTGCGAGGGACCGTCGTCCGCGATGCCGGCGGCGGTGACGACGTCGGCGCCGTCGTGGGCGACCGCGAGCGACAGGCAACTCACGATGCGCCGGGAGTCGAGCAGGACCGTGCACGCGCCGCACTGGCCGTGGTCGCAGCCCTTCTTCGGGGAGTAGATCCCGAGCCGGTCGCGCAGGGCATCGAGGAGCGTGGTGCGCACGTCGACGATGCAGCGGCGCTCACGGCCGTCGACGCGCAGGGTGATCGTGTGCTCGTGTTCGCCGGGACTGTCGCTCTCGTGCGCCATGGGCTCCTCCGTCGCGGTGGGGACTGGCGAGGTATTCCCCGCAGCATGCCCCGGCAATCACGGCTGCGGGCGCGAATGGGGTAC
The DNA here is from genome assembly GCF_009939605.1 of Rhodococcus sp. YH1. NCBI lineage: Bacteria > Bacillati > Actinomycetota > Actinomycetes > Mycobacteriales > Nocardiaceae > Rhodococcus > Rhodococcus sp. YH1. Next base: position 6,200 of record NZ_WVTE01000077.1, read on the forward strand.
GGACGGTGACGGCCCCGGACCGGGCGTGGTCCGGGGCCGTTCGGTGTGCGGCCGGCTCAGGCGTCGACGAGTTCCCGGCGGGCGTCGGCGAGCTGGGCGAGCAGCGCGGAGATCTGCTCGGCGACCTCGGCGTTCTCCTTGGGGTGGGCGTCGCCGAACTTGTCGATGGTGCCGCCGATGGACAGCTGCAGGCCCGTCCGGCTGCCGGCGATGCCGAGCGCCTTGACGGTCTCCTCGAGCGCCCACTTCGCGCCGTTGCCGCTGGGCGAGGCGCTGATGACGGCGACGGGCTTGCCGGCCAGGGCGCCGGCGCCGTACGGGCGGGAGAGCCAGTCGATGGCGTTCTTGAGCACGGCGGGGATGGTGCCGTTGTACTCGGGGGTGACGAGCAGGAGGGCGTCGGCCTCGCTCGCCGCGACGCGCAGCGCCCCGGCGGCGACGGGCGCGCCGGTCTCGCCGTCGAGGTCCTCGTTGTAGAAGGGCACCTCGCCGAGACCTTCGTACACGGAGACCTCGACGCCCTGCGGCGCGACAGCGGCCGCGGTCTCGGCGAGGCGGCGGTTGACGGAGGCGGAGCGCAGGCTGCCGACGAGAGCGAGAACGCGGGTCTGGGACATGGGGTGTTCCTTCGGTTCGGGTGTCCGGGTCTGACTCCACTCTAAACGGACCGCGGTCCATTTCCATTCCCGGGCGGTACTGTGACGTGGTGAACATTCCGCTGCTGCCGCTGGTCGGGGACGAGGGCGTCGAACGGTGCGACGCGGCCCGCAACCGGCGCCGGCTCCTCGAGGCGGCCTCGCTCCTCGTCGCCGAACGCGGCGTCGACGCGGTCACGATGGACGCCGTGGCCGCGCGCGCCGGGGTCGGCAAGGGCACCGTCTTCCGCCGCTTCGGCTCCCGTGCGGGACTCATGCGCGCCCTGCTCGACCATTCCGAACAGGCCCTGCAGCAGCAGTTCCTCACCGGTCCCCCGCCGCTCGGACCCGGCGCCGATCCCGTCGACCGGCTCGTCGCGTTCGGTCGTGCCCGCATCCGTCTCGTGGAGGTGCAGGGCGAGGTGCTCCGCGCCGCGGAGAGTTCCGCCGAGGCCCGGTTCAACGCCCCGGCACGGGCCGTCAGCCTGACCCACATCGAGGTCCTGCTTCGCGCTGCGGGTGTCGACGGCGACCTCCCGCTGCTGGCCCAGGCCCTGTTCGCCCCGCTCGAGGCCACCCTGGTCCTGCATCAGTGGCGCGATCTGGGGTTCTCGCTCGACCGGCTCGCCGACGGGTGGGCGGACCTGGCCCGCCGCGTCGTCACGGCGCCGCCCGCCGCCGGGCGGGCGGTACCGTGACCGGCATGCGGCGGACTCTCGGGCTCTCGATTCTCCTCGCGCTGGCCGCGACGACGGCCGCCTGCGCGGGCGACGGCGCCGCCGCCCCGCCCCAGGACCCGGCCGTGCTCGTGGGGCGGGCGTTCGTCTCCACCGCCGTGTCGGGCCCGCAGATTCCCGGCGGCGGCCCACTGGTCGTGGAGTTCCCCGATGCGGGCCGGATCGCCGCCACCGCCGGCTGCAACCGTTCGTTCGGGTCGGTGGAACTCGGCGACGGCGTGCTGCGCGCCGATCGGCTCGGCAGCACTCTCATGTCGTGCCCGCCGCCGCTCGACCGCGCCGACACCTGGCTGTCCGATCTGCTGGCGTCGGAACCGCGCTGGCGTCTCGACGGCGACGTACTCACCCTCGACGGCGGGGACGTGTCCGTCTCACTGCTCGACCGCACGGTCGCCGACCCCGACCGTCCCGTCGTGGACACGCACTGGGTGCTCACCGAACTCGTCACGGCCGACGCGGTGTCGACCTCCCGCGCCCTCGAGAACGCCGCGCCCACCCTGACCGTCGCCGGCGACGGCACGGTCTCGGGCAGCACCGGCTGCAACCGGTTCACCGGTACCGCCACCGTCGGAGACACCGTGGTCACGTTCGGGCCGCTGGCCACCACCCGCGCGGCGTGCCCCGACCCGGAGCTCGCGCGGATCGAGTCGGCCGTCCTGGGAGTGCTGGCCGGCGAGGTGCGGTACACGGTCGAGGGTGCGGCGATGCGGCTGACCGCCGCCGACGGTGTCACCGGTCTCGGATACACCGCCCGCTGACGAGCCGGCTTCGGCTCAGTACCGCTCGACCAGCCACTGCGCGAGTGCGCGGGCACTGGCATCGACCTTGGCCGGCCAGTCCAGGGCGGTCTCGTCGGCGTGGTCGCTCACGTGCTTGACGAGCCGGCACTGCGCGCCCATGCGGGATGCGGCAAGCGCGACCGCGAAGCCCTCCATGTCGACGAGGTCGGCGCGGGCGGCGAGCGCGTCACGCACCTGCGCGTCCGAGACGAAGGAATCGCCCGTGGCGAGCACCGTCCCGTCCCCGTCGTCGAGTTCGAGCACGTCCTCGACCGGGTAGCCGAGGCTGCGCAGCACCTCGCTGCTGATGTCGTGATTGATCACCGCCGAGGGGACGTAGAGGCCGCCGTGGTGCAGGTGCAGCGCCCCGGCGGTCCCGATGTTGACCACCACCGGCGGGGTCCCGCGCCGGTGCCGCGCCAGCGCCTCGGTCACCGCGACGGCCGCGTGCACCTTGCCGATGCCGGTGATCACCGTCTCGTAGTGCGCCGGCACGTGCGCTGCCTCGGACTTCGTGGCGGCGACGACGAGGATCTCGGTCAACTCTTCTCTCCCAGCGCGAGGGTCGCGAGCGCCGCCCGGTGCAGCGCCCGCCCGTACCCCGCACCGTAGCCCGCCGCGTGCACCGCCAGCGGATGCAGCTGGTGCATCGGCACGCGCTCGCGCCATCCGGCCCGCAGCGGGCACGTGGCGTCGTAGGCCGCGACGATCTCGTCGAGCCGGGGGCAGCCGAACAGCGCCAGCATCGCCAGGTCCGTCTCGCGATGACCGCCGTGCGCCGCCGGGTCGATCAGCACCACCCCCGCGGCGGTCCACAGCACGTTGCCGTTCCACAGGTCGCCGTGCAGGCGGGCGGGGGGTGCACCGTCGTCGAACTCCCCGGCGGCGACGCGCGTGCAGGCCCGCTCGACGTCGGGCAGCTGCGCGGCGGTGACGCTGCCGGCGTCCACCGCGATCCGCAGGAACGGCTCGACCCGTTCCACCACGTAGAACTCGCCCCAGCTCGCGTGGACCGTGCTACTCATCGGCCGCTTGCCGATGAACAGCTGGCCGTCGAATCCATCCGGTGCGCAACCGAATCCGGCAGCGCCCGCGGCGTGCATACGCGCCAGGCGAGCGCCGAACTCCCGAGCCGCCGCGGCGGTGGGGGCCGCCTCGGTCAACCGCTCGAGGTCGATGTGGTCCACCCCGACGTCGCGGACACCGGCAACGGGCATGCCGGCGTCCGCGAGCCAGGCCAGCCCGGCGGCCTCGGCGCGGAAGAAGTCGGGGTGAGCCCCGGCCCGGTGCTTGCGGAAGACGTCGCTGCTCATCGCCACGAGTGTGCCCGCGGCGCGCCGCGCATGTCACCCGAGCAGACCGTCGGGCGTCCCGCTAGGGTTCGGAATATGGCGAACCTTCGCGAGCAGATCATCGAGGAACTCGGCGTCCGGCCGACGATCGACCCCCGGGCGGAGGTCCGGTCCCGCGTGCAGTTCCTGAAGGACTACGTCGTGTCGACCCCCGCCAAGGGGTTCGTTCTCGGCATCAGCGGCGGTCAGGACAGCACCCTCGCCGGCCGGCTCGCCCAGCTCGCGGCGGAGGAACTGCGGGCCGAGGGCCGCGAGGCCGAGTTCGTCGCGGTGCGGCTGCCCTACGGCGAGCAGGCCGACGAGCACGACGCGCAGGTCGCGCTGGAGTTCATCGGTCCCGACCGCTCGTTGCGGATCAACGTCAAGCCCGGTGCCGACGCCTCGGCCGCCGAGGTCGGGCAGGCCATGCACGAGATCTACGGCAACGGATCGCAGCTGAGCGACTTCGTGCGGGGCAACATCAAGGCCCGCGAGCGGATGATCCTGCAGTACGCGATCGCCGGCGAGCTCGGCTACCTGGTGGTCGGGACGGACCACGCCGCCGAGGCGGTGACCGGGTTCTTCACCAAGCACGGCGACGGCGGGGTGGACCTGACCCCGCTCGCCGGCCTGACGAAGCGGCAGGGCGCAGCGCTGCTGCGCGAACTCGGGGCCCCCGACAGCACCTGGCAGAAGGTGCCGACCGCGGATCTCGAGGAGGACCGGCCGGCCCTTCCGGACGAGGTGGCCCTGGGCATGACCTACGCGGAGATCGACGACTACCTCGAGGGCAAGGACGTCACCCCGGAGCTGGCCGAGAAGCTCGAGCGGAC
>NZ_WVTE01000078.1:0-10376 GCF_009939605.1 Rhodococcus sp. YH1
CGAGAAGTGCGGGGTGAAACCTGGTCGATCGTGGTGCGCGATACTGGGATTGAACCAGTGACCTCTTCCGTGTCAGGGAAGCGCTCTCCCGCTGAGCTAATCGCGCGAGGTGGAGACGGGAATCGAACCCGTGTGCACGGCTTTGCAGGCCGTTGCCTCACCACTCGGCCACTCCACCGTAAAAGGTCGAGTCCAACCTCTCGAGCGGATGACGGGATTCGAACCCGCGACCCTCACCTTGGCAAGGTGATGCGCTACCAGCTGCGCTACATCCGCATCGCACCGTCCGGCGTCGTGCTCTCCGTGGTGCGGTTGAGAACATTAGCCGACCATCGTCAGAACACACAAATCTGCAGGTGAGGGCGCGGACGAGGCGTCCTCGTGGGTCGTGAGGGCCCTCACCGGCGCCGGCGTGCGGGCTCCGGCGGATCCGGCGTGCGCGGCACGGGCTCCCGCGCCGGGGCCGATGGCGGTGCGCCCGGCCTCCGTCGCCACCGAAAACGGGGGTCGACCAGGCGATTCGTGTTCACCCGGTGGGCGTGTTAATGTTCCTTCTCGTTCGAGCCGCTGCGAAGCGGCCCGGTCCCGTGGCTCAGTGGAAGAGCGTCCCGTTCACACCGGGGAGGTCGCTGGTTCGATCCCAGCCGGGACCACAGCACCGACGAAGGGCACCCCCACGGGGGTGCCCTTCGTCGTTTCGGGCGCGGCTCGATGCGCGCCCGGACGGAACAGCCGTCGGCGGAGCGGTCGTGACCTGCGCGTTCATCGGACCGCACTGCGCAGATGGCAGGATTGCGGTCGGTGTGAGGAGGATGCGGCTGATGAGTGTCGCCGACAACAACTGGCCCCTGGTCGGGGCCACAGGAGCACGATTCGGATCTGCCGGCCGACGGCGGAAGGACCGCCCGGCCCCGGCCCCCGGCGCGACCGACCGGCACGAGGCCACGCCCGCGGTGGACCCGCCGGCGACGGGTGCCTTCGCGACCGTCGCCGCCCCGGCGTCGACCCCGATGCCCGCCGCCGTGACCGCGGTCCCGAGGGAAGAGGAGCCGAGCGGGGCGCAGCCGTCGTTCGTGCGGCCCTTCGTGCGCAGCCAGGGACGGACCCGCGCCGAGGTGGATCTCCCGCTCGAGGTCCTCGTCTCGGCCGTGCCCGACGCCGTGGGAGCCGCGGGCCTCGAAGAACACCGCACCATTCTGGCGCTGTGCGCCGAACCCCGCTCCATCATGGAGATCGCGGCTCTGGCCAAGCTGCCCCTGGGGGTCGCGCGGGTCCTGGTGGGCGACCTCGCCGCCACCGGGGAACTCACCGTCCACCGGACCGTCGACGGGGTCGGCCCCGACGCCCAGCTCCTGTCGCGGGTTCTCGGCGGACTGCGCCGCCTGTAGCCTGCACCGCTCCAGCCTGCACCGCCCCAGCCTGCACCGCTCCAGCCTGCACCGCTCCGGCCCGCACCGCCCCGGCGGTGCCCGGGTGAACGGGCGACCGGGGTGGTGTCGATAGCATGGTCTGGTTGCCGACGCGTGGCATGCCCCGCGGCGTCGGTGCACCCATCACCGGCACGAGCCCGAGGAGCCCACCACAGTGACGACGCCCGCATCCGTAGACCCAGCCGTGCTCGTCCGGGTGCCCGCGGGGACCACTGCCGGTGCCGCCCTCCGGGAGGCCGGCCTACCCAACAGCGGACCCGACGCGATCGTCGTGGTCCGCGACGGCGAGGGCCGGCTGCGCGACCTGTCGTGGACGCCGGAACAGGACACCGAGATCGAGCCGGTCGCCGCCGGTACCGAGGACGGCCGCTCCGTCATCCGGCACTCCGCGGCACACGTCCTCGCCCAGGCCGTGCAGCAGGAGTTCCCGGAGGCCAAACTGGGCATCGGGCCCCCGATCAAGGACGGCTTCTACTACGACTTCCAGGTCGACCGACCCTTCACCCCGGAGGACCTCGCGAAGCTCGAGAAGCGCATGAAGCAGATCGTCAAGGGCGCGCAGCGGTTCTCCCGCCGCGTCGTCGAGAACCTGGACGACGCACGCGAGGAACTGAAGAACGAGCCGTTCAAGCTCGAACTGATCAGTGAGAAGTCTGCCGGCAACAGTTCCCTCGACGAGGACCCCGAGATCATGGAGGTCGGCGGCGCGGAACTGACGATCTACGACAACCTCAACCCTCGGACGGGCGAGAAGATCTGGGGCGACCTGTGCCGCGGCCCGCACATCCCCACCACCAAGTACATCCCGGCGTTCAAGCTCACCCGCAGCTCCGCCGCCTACTGGCGCGGTGACCAGGACAACGCCGGCCTGCAGCGCATCTACGGCACCGCGTGGGAATCCCCGGAGGCACAGGAGCGCTACCTCGAGCTGCTCGCCGAGGCCGAGCGCCGCGACCACCGCAAGCTCGGCAACGAGCTCGACCTGTTCAGCTTCCCCGACGAGCTCGGTTCCGGTCTGCCGGTGTTCCACCCCAAGGGCGGCATCATCCGCCAGGAGATGGAGAACTACTCGCGCCGGCGGCACGTCGAGGCCGGCTACGAGTTCGTGTATTCCCCGCACATCACCAAGGGGCACCTCTACGAGGTGTCCGGTCACCTCGACTGGTACCGCGACGGCATGTTCCCGGCGATGCACATCGACGAGGAACTCAACGAGGACGGCACCGTGCGTAAGCCGGGCCAGGACTACTACCTCAAGCCGATGAACTGCCCGATGCACAACCTCGTCTTCCGTTCCCGCGGCCGCTCCTACCGGGAGCTGCCGCTGCGGCTCTTCGAGTTCGGCTCGGTCTACCGGTACGAGAAGTCCGGCGTCGTCCACGGCCTGACCCGGGTGCGCGGCATGACGCAGGACGACGCGCACATCTACTGCACCCGCGAGCAGATGCGCGACGAGCTGACCACGACGCTGAACTTCGTCCTCGACCTGCTGAGGGACTACGGCCTCGAGGACTACCACCTCGAGCTGTCGACGAAGAACCCCAAGAAGTTCGTCGGCGACGACGTCCTGTGGGAGGAGGCCACCGACACGCTGCGCGAGGTGGCCGAGGGCTCCGGGCTCGATCTCGTGCCGGACCCGGGTGGCGCCGCCTTCTACGGGCCGAAGATCTCCGTCCAGGTGCAGGACGCGCTCGGGCGCAGCTGGCAGATGTCGACGATCCAGCTCGACTTCAACCTGCCCGAGCGGTTCGAGCTCGAATACACCGGTCCCGACGGCAGCAAGCATCGGCCGGTGATGATCCACCGGGCCCTGTTCGGCTCGATCGAGCGCTTCTTCGGCGTGCTCACCGAGCACTACGCCGGCGCCTTCCCGGCGTGGCTCGCCCCCGTGCAGGTCGTCGGGATCCCCGTCGCGGAGGCCTTCGAGGATCACCTGTTCGACGTCACCCGGCAGCTGAAGGCGGCCGGGGTGCGTGCGGAGGTCGACACCAGCGACGACCGGATGCAGAAGAAGATCCGCAACCACACCACGCAGAAGGTGCCGTTCATGCTGCTCGCGGGCGAGCGTGACGTCGAGGCCGGGGCGGTCAGCTTCCGGTTCCGGGACGGCACCCAGGTCAACGGTGTGCCCGTGGCCGACGCGATCCGTCTGGTCACCGAGTGGATCGGACGGCGGGAGAACGCCTCGCCCACCGCGGAGCTCGTCGCTCCCGTCGACCGGGGCGGCGCCGCGTGAGCGGCGACTGCTCCGACGACGCCCTCGTCGATCGCGGTGCCGGAGAACCCGACCACCTGCAGCGGCTGTGGTCCCCGCACCGGATGTCGTACATCGCGGAGGCACCGCGATCCAAGGAGGCGCCGTACGAGCCCTTCACGGACATCCCGAAGATGCGGGACGAGGAGGGTCTCGTCGTCGCGCGCGGCGAGCACGTGTACGCGGTGCTCAACCTGTACCCGTACAACCCCGGTCATCTGATGGTCGTGCCGTACCGCCGGGTCGCCAACCTCGAGGACCTGACCCCCGAGGAGAGCACCGAGTTGATGGCATTCGCGCAGCGGGCGATCCGGGTCATCAAGAGCGTCTCGCGGCCGCACGGCTTCAACGTGGGCCTCAACCTCGGGGCCGCCGCCGGCGGCTCGCTCGCCGAACACCTGCACCTGCACGTGGTGCCGCGGTGGGGCGGCGACGCCAACTTCATCACCGTCCTCGGCGGCGCCAAGGTCATGCCGCAGCTGCTGCGGGACACCCGCGCGTTGCTCGCGGCGGCCTGGAACGAGTGACGCCGCACCGGGCCCCGGCCCCGGTGTCCGTCGCCGCCCCCGCCTGTATGTTTGTCGCCGTTCGCGGGCGTGGCAGGATCGTGTCCCGGACGCAACGGTGTGAACGGAAGACGGGGGTCGGTGGATGCTGAGCTTTTTCGGGCGTGCGTCGGTGTCGAAGGTCACCGCCCCGCTCGGCAGGGCCTTGATCCGCACCGGCCTCACGCCGGACGCGGTGACACTCATCGGCACCGTTGCCACGATCGCCGCCGCCGTGACGCTGTTCCCGATGGGGCAGCTGTTCTGGGGTGCGATCGTGATCTGGCTGTTCGTGATGTTCGACATGCTCGACGGGGCGATGGCCCGCGCCCGCGGCGGCGGCACCCGCTTCGGCGCCGTCCTCGACGCCACCTGTGACCGCCTCGCCGACGGCGCGATCTTCGCCGGGCTGGCCTGGTGGGCCGTCTACGGGGAACAGAGCCGACCGTTGCTGATCGCAACTCTGATCTGCCTGGTCACCTCCCAGGTCATCTCGTACGCCAAGGCCCGCGCCGAAGCGAGTGGCCTGTCCGCCGACGGCGGCCTGATCGAGCGGCCCGACCGGCTCGTCATCGTGCTGGTCGGCGCCGGCGTCACCGGACTCGGCGTGTGGTGGGCGATCCACGCCGCCATGTGGCTGCTCGCCGCCGGCTCGGTGATCACCGTGTTCCAGCGGGTGCTCGCCGTGCGCCGCTCCCCGGATGCCCGCGAGCTGCTGCCCCTGCCGTCGTCGACCCCGGCCGACGGAGAAGCCCGATGAGCGCGACCGAACGTGCCTCCGACCTCGGCTACGCCGCCGGGTGGCGGCTCGTGCGGGCGCTGCCCGAGTCCACCGCCTGCCGCCTGTTCGACCTCGGCGCCGACGTCGCCGCCCGGCGCCACGGTGGCCCGCAGCAGTTGCGCCGCAACCTCGCCCGGGTCCTGGGCGTGCCCGCCGCGCAGGTCCCGGACGAGCTGATCCGGCAGTCCGTGCGGTCCTACGCCCGCTACTGGCGGGAAGCGTTCCGGCTGCCCTCGATGGACCTGACCGTGACGGCCGCCGCCCTCGATCACGCCGTCGAGGGCCGCGAGCACATCGAGCAAGCACTGGCGGCCGGGCGCGGTGTGATCCTCGCGCTGCCGCACAGCGGGAACTGGGACATGGCCGGCGTGTGGTGCACGCAGACCTACGGTGGCCTGTCGACGGTGGCCGAACGCCTGCGCCCCGAATCGCTCTACCAGCGGTTCGTCGCGTACCGCGAGAGCCTCGGCTTCGAGATCTTCCCGCTCAGCGGGGGTGAGTCGCCGCCGTTCGACCGGCTCGCGACGCGGCTGCGCGAGAACCGGATCGTCTGCCTGCTCGGCGAGCGCGACCTGGCCCGCAAGGGCGTGCCGGTGACGTTCTTCGGGGAGCCCACCCGCATGCCCGCCGGCCCGGCGAAGCTCGCCGCCGAGACCGGCGCGCCGCTGCTGCCGGTGCACTGCTGGTTCACCGACGGCGGCTGGGGTTTCCGGGTCCACCCCGAACTCGACGTCACCGGCGGGATCGGGCCGGCGACACAGGCTCTCGCCGACTGCTTCGCCGCCGACATCGCCGAACACCCCGCGGACTGGCACATGCTGCAACCGCTCTGGTTCGACGACCTCTCCGAGGCCCGCCTGGCCCGGATGGAGGCGCGGTGAAGATCGGGATGGTGTGCCCGTACTCGTTCGACGTACCGGGCGGGGTGCAGGCGCACGTCGTGGACCTGGCCCACGTGCTCATCGAACGCGGCCACAAGGTCAGCGTCCTCGCCCCGGCGTCCGACAGCACGGAGCTGCCGGACTTCGTCGTCTCCGCCGGGCGCGCCGTCGCCATCCCCTACAACGGGTCCGTGGCGCGCCTGAGCTTCGGCCCCGTCTCCTATGCGCGGGTCCGGCGGTGGATCAACGACAACGACTTCGACGTCCTGCACATCCACGAGCCGAACGCGCCGAGCCTGTCGATGCTCGCGCTGAAGATCGCCGAGGGCCCCATCGTCGCGACGTTCCACACGTCGACGACCAAATCGCTGGTGCTGAGCACCTTCCAGGGTGTGCTGCAGCCGTATCTCGAGAAGATCAGCGGCCGCATCGCCGTGTCCGAACTCGCCCGGCGCTGGCAGGTGACGTCGCTCGGCTCGGACGCCGTGGAGATCCCGAACGGTGTCGACGTGTCCTCGTTCGCTCACGCCCCGACGCTGCCCGGCTATCCCCGCGCCGGCCGCACCGTGCTGTTCCTCGGCCGGTACGACGAGCCGCGCAAGGGCATGGCGGTGCTGCTCGGCGCGTTGCCGCTGCTCGTCGAGCACTACCCGGACCTCGAGATCCTCGTGGTCGGCCGCGGGGACGAGGACCGGTTGCGCAAGGAGGCCGGCCGGTACGCCCGGCACCTGCGGCTGCTCGGCCAGGTGTCCGACGCGGAGAAGGCCTCGGCGATGCGCAGCGCCGACGTGTACTGCGCCCCCAACCTCGGTGGGGAGAGTTTCGGGATCGTGCTGGTGGAGGCGATGGCCGCCGGTACCCCTGTGGTGGCCGGCGAACTCGACGCGTTCCGCCGGGTACTGCGCGACGGGCGCGCCGGCGTGCTCGTCCCGCTGGGCGACTCGGAGGCGCTCGCCGCCGCGATCCGCGGCCTGCTCGACGACGGTGCCCGCCGTCGCGCCCTGGTGGCGGCGGCGAACGAGATCGTCGGCTCCTACGACTGGCCGGTGGTGGCCGAGCAGATCCTGCGCGTGTACGAAACCGTCACCGTCGGAGCCGGGCCGGTTCGGGAGGTCCGGTCGTGAGGTGCGAGCCGGCGACGGCACCGCGTGAGGGGAGTGGGACGTGACGCTGTCCGCGGTCACCGTTCTCGTCCTGGCGCTGATCTCCGCGATCATCGTCGCGCTCGGGTTGTGGGCCTACGGCACGGCCAACCGGCTGGACCGGCTCCACGTGCGTTCGGACCTCTCCTGGCAGGCGCTCGACGCCGCCCTGGCCCGTCGCGCCGTGGTGGCGCGCGGCATCGCGGCCTCCACCCCGGTCGCCGAGGGCCGTCGGCTGGCCGCGCTGGCCGACCGCGCCGAACGGGCAGACCGTGCCGAACGGGAATCGGCGGAGAACGCGCTGTCGGCCGCGTTGGCCGCGGTGGACACCGAGCGGCTGCGCCCGCAGTTGGTGGCCGAACTCGCCGATGCCGAGGCGCGGGTGCTGATCGCACGGCGGTTCCACAACGACGCCGTCCGCGACACGCTGACGCTGCGCAGCCGCCGGCCGGTGCGCTGGCTGCATCTCGGCGGCACGGCGCCGTTGCCGAACTACTTCGAGATCGCCGAGCGCACGAACCCGGCCGCGGCGACGGGCCTGTCGCTCGACGAGACGCGCACCTCGGCGCGGGTGGTGCTGTTCGACCACGAGGGACGGGTGCTGCTACTGCGGGGCCACGACCCGACCACGCCGGACGTGCACTTCTGGTTCACCGTCGGCGGTGCGGTCGAGGTGGGGGAGACGCTGCGCGCGGCCGCCGTCCGCGAGGTGGGGGAGGAGACCGGGTTGCCGGTCGCGCCCGAGCAGCTGTGCGGGCCCATGTGGCGGCGGGTGGCGGTGTTCCCCTTCAACGGCGAGCTCATCCGCTCGGAGGAACTGTTCTTCGCGCTGCAGACGCCCGCCTTCGAGCCGGGCGACGGCGGATTCACCGACCTTGAGCGCCGCATGAGCCTCGAGCACCGCTGGTTCGCCGAGGGCGAGATCCGGGACCTGCAGCGCCACGGCGAGGCCGTGTATCCGCAGGATCTCGCAGACCTGCTGGGGGAGGCGCGCGACGTCGCCGTGCGTCGTGTGGAGCCGGAGGTCCGCGCCATCCGGTGAGCGCCGGCACTCGAGGCAGGCGGAGTCGATTGCCGGCGAGGCGGGCGGAGTCGATTGCCGGCGAGGCAGGCGGAGTCGATTGCCGGCGAGGCAGGCGGAGTCCGATTGCCTGCGAGGCAGGCCAGGGCCTCGCGACTGGCTATGGGACGGTCCCCGCGGTGCCCCTAGAATCGGGAGCGGCGCCGCGACGTGCCCGATTCCGTCCGCCGCGTCAGTTTCTGCAGGCCATACCCCAGGAGTTCTTGCTGTGAGCAGCCCCGAGTCCGTTCCCACCACCGGCACCGCCCGCGTCAAGCGCGGTATGGCCGAGATGCTCAAGGGCGGCGTGATCATGGACGTGGTCACCCCCGAGCAGGCGAAGATCGCCGAGGACGCGGGTGCCGTCGCCGTCATGGCGCTCGAGCGCGTCCCCGCCGACATCCGCGCCCAGGGTGGCGTGTCCCGCATGTCCGACCCGGACATGATCGAAGGCATCATCGAGGCCGTGTCCATCCCCGTGATGGCCAAGGCGCGCATCGGTCACTTCGTCGAGGCACAGATCCTGCAGGCCCTCGGCGTGGACTACGTCGACGAGTCGGAGGTGCTCACCCCCGCCGACTACGAGAACCACATCGACAAGTTCGCCTTCACCGTGCCGTTCGTGTGCGGCGCCACCAACCTCGGTGAGGCGCTGCGCCGCATCAACGAGGGCGCGGCGATGATCCGCTCCAAGGGCGAGGCCGGCACCGGCGACGTCTCCAACGCCACCACCCACATGCGGAAGATCCGCCAGGAGATCCGGCGGCTGACCTCCCTGCCCGAGGACGAGCTGTACGTCGCGGCCAAGGAACTGCAGGCGCCGTACGACCTGGTGGTCGAGGTCGCCAAGGCCGGCAAGCTGCCGGTGACGCTGTTCACGGCCGGCGGCATCGCCACCCCGGCCGATGCGGCGATGATGATGCAGCTCGGCGCCGAGGGCGTGTTCGTCGGCTCGGGCATCTTCAAGTCCGGCAACCCCGCCGAGCGTGCCGCCGCGATCGTCAAGGCCACCACCTTCTACGACGACCCGGACGTGCTCGCGAAGGTCTCGCGTGGCCTGGGCGAGGCCATGGTCGGCATCAACGTCGACGACATCCCGGTTCCGCACCGCCTCGCCGAGCGGGGCTGGTGACCCCGCCGCCGCCGGCATCCCCGCGTGCGACGGGAGCCTCCGACCGCGTCGGAGGCTCCCGTCGCTTCTCGCCGGGCCCTGCGGATAGCCTGTCGCAGGACCGGGAAGGAGCCCGCATGGCGAAGATCGAGGAGATCCTGGCGCTCGAACACCTCGAGAAGAACATCTTCCGGGGCGTGGCGACGGAGACGTCGCTGCAGCGCACCTTCGGGGGGCAGGTCGCCGGACAGGCGCTGGTGTCCGCGGTGCGCACCGTCGATCCCGCGTACTCGGTGCATTCGCTGCACGGGTACTTCGTCCGCCCCGGCAACCCCGAGAAGCCGATCGTGTATCTCGTCGACCCGATCCGCGACGGCCGGTCGTTCGGCACCCGGCGGGTGACCGCCGTGCAGGACGGGCAGGCGATCTTCACCATGTCCGCGTCGTTCCACGTCCAGGACGACGGCATCGAGCACCAGGACGAGATGCCCCAGGTGCCGGATCCCGACGACCTCGCCGACCTCGCGGACTCGGACGACCCCGGAAACCTGTGGGCCAGGCGCGAGTGGCCGGAATGGGACCTGCGACGGGTGCCGGAGGATCGCCTCTTCCGGCGCGCCGGCATCGTGTCACAGCAGCAGGTGTGGTTCCGGGTCCGTGACCCGCTCCCGGACGACAACGTGCTGCACGTGTGCACCCTGGCGTACATGAGCGACATGACGCTGCTCGGCTCCGCGAGCGTCGCCCATCCCGACGAGCAGACGCAGGGCGCCTCCCTCGACCACGCCATGTGGTTCCTGCGCTCGTTCCGCGCCGACGACTGGCTGCTGTACGACCAGACGTCCCCGTCGGCAGGTTTCGGGCGGGCCCTGACGCAGGGCCGCATCTTCGACCGGAACGGGCGGATGGTCGCCGCGGTGGTGCAGGAGGGACTGGCCCGCTACCTGCGCTGATGCGCCGGCATCCGGCTCGCGGTCCGTGAGCCGGGACACCCCGCCGCGGCTGCTAGCGTTGATATCCAGGCTTCGGACGGGTGTCGTCCCGTCCCCGACAGAACAGGCGACAGTGGGAAGTTCTCCGACCATCGGCGTGCTCGCGCTCCAGGGCGATGTACGCGAGCACCTGACCGCACTCGAGGCGGCCGGCGCACCCCGATCGCGCGGGCGCCGGCC
>NZ_WVTE01000079.1:0-9982 GCF_009939605.1 Rhodococcus sp. YH1
CCGTCGCGGCGCGGATCACGGCCGGGTGGGTCACCGCGACGACCCGGCCCGGCGCCAGCTCGTCGAGCCACCGCGCCACCCGTTCGGTCAGCTCCGCGATCGACTCGCCGCCGTGCGGCGCCGCGTGCGGGTCGGTGAGCCACTGCTGCAGGCTCTCGGCCGGCACCTCGTCCATCGCCCGCCCCGCCCAGTTGCCGTAGTCCAGGTCCCGCAGCGCCCGATCGACCACGGCCGTCGTGCCCAGCGCGGCCGCAGTCTCGACGGCCCGTCGCTCCGGCGCCGCGACGACGCGGTCGGCCACCGGCGCGACCGCCCGCTCCAGTTCTCGTCGGCCGCGTTGCGACAGCGGCTCGTCGGCGGGGAACCGGACGGCGCGCTGCGCCTCCGTCGAGGCATGGGCCAGAAGGACGAGGCGAACCACGGCGGTCATCGAATCACAACCGCCGGGGGTGTCGCCTTGACAGGGGCGGGCTCACGGTGCGACTGTTCCTGCGTCACACGTGCCGAGGTGCAGGCAATCCGGTGCAAGTCCGGAGCGGTCGCGCCACTGTGACCGGGCGACCCGCCCGGGAGTCAGAAAACTGTCTCGGCGCATGGATTTTCGACGGGACGCGTTATCCCAGGAGGATGCCATGGCTACTGTCCACACCCCCGAGTCCACGATGGGCTCCGCGGCGCTGGCCGCCGCGATCACCGCCGTCGTGCTGCTCGCCTTCGTCACCCTCTACCTGGTCGGCTTCGATCAGGGCGCGATCTCGCGCACCGGCATGTTCATGCATGAGCTGATGCACGACGGCCGGCACCTGCTCGGCCTGCCGTGCCACTGAGGCCGGGGGCCGGCGTGTCACTGAGGCCGGGGGCCGGCGTGTCACCGAGTCCGGGGGCCGGCGTCTCGTCGCACCCGGACGCTGCCGTGTCGGCAGGCGTCCCGCTGACCGGCCCCTACACCCGGATCCTGCTGCGCGGCCTGCTGGCCGGCCTGATTGCCGGCCTGCTCGCCGGCGCCGTCGCCTTCGTGGTCGGCGAGCCGCACATCGAGGCCGCGATCGCGCTGGAGGAGGCCGCCGCGACGCACGCGGCCACCGAGGCGCACTCCCACACGCACGAGGCCGCGTCCGCCGGTCACAGCCACGGCGAGGACGCCCTCGTCGGCCGCACCGGGCAGAAGGTGGGCCTGATCCTCGCCACCACCCTCGCCGGTCTGGCGCTCGGCGCGCTGTTCGCGTCGGTGCTGCACTTCGCCCGGCGCCACACCACGCTGTCGGGTCCCGCTCTCGGACTGCTCGGCGCCGGAGCGGGATGGCTCGCGATCGAAGCGGTGCCGTTCCTGAAGTACCCGGCCAACCCGCCGGCGGTGGGGGACCCGGACACCATCGACCAGCGCACCCTCCTGTGGGTCGCGGCGGTCGTGCTCGGCCTCGTCGCGCTCGCGGTGGCGGTGGCCGCCGCGAAGGCGCTCGCCCGTCAGGAGCTGCGTACCGTCCGGCTCGCCGGACCGGTCCTGGCGTTCCTCGTCGTGGTCGGTCTCGGGTATGCGGTGCTGCCGACGATCGACGAGGTCGGCACGGGCTTTCCGGCCACGCTGCTGTGGGACTTCCGCGTTGCGTCGGTGATCGTTCAGACCACCCTGTGGTTCGCCCTGGGCGTGGCGTTCGCGTTCCTCACCGAACGCGCCGATCGTCGCGTGCCCGTCCGCGTGGCGTAGCCGTCGTGGGACAGGGCCTGCTCGTCGCCGGAACCACCTCGGACGCCGGGAAATCCGTGGTGACCACCGGGATCTGCCGGGCCCTGGCCCGCCGTGGGTTGTCGGTCGCGCCGTTCAAGGCGCAGAACATGTCCAACAACTCCATGGTGGCCGTCGACCCGGTCACCGGCGACGGCGTGGAAATCGGCCGCGCGCAGTGGATCCAGGCGGTGGCGGCGCGCGCCGTACCCGAGGCCGCGATGAATCCGGTGCTGCTCAAACCCGGCAGCGACCGCCGCAGTCACGTCGTCGTGCTCGGCCGGCCCGCCGGTCACCTCGAGGCCGGCGAGTTCGCCGGCGGCCGAAAGCACCTCGCCGAGGCCGCCTTCGGTGCGCTCGACGACCTGCGGGACCGGTTCGACGTGGTGGTCTGCGAGGGTGCCGGCAGCGCCGCCGAGATCAACCTGCGGGCCCACGACTACGTGAACATGGGCCTGGCCCGGCACGGCGACCTGCCGACCGTGCTCGTCGGCGACATCGATCGCGGCGGGGTGTTCGCCGCCATGTACGGCACGCTCGCCCTGCTGGATGCGTCCGATCAGGCCCTCGTCCGCGGCTTCGTGATCAACAAGTTCCGTGGAGACCTCGGGCTGTTGCGTCCCGGTCTCGAGTCGCTCGAAAAGCTCACGGGCCGGCCCGTGCTCGGCGTCCTGCCCTGG
The DNA here is from genome assembly GCF_009939605.1 of Rhodococcus sp. YH1. Taxonomy (NCBI): domain Bacteria; kingdom Bacillati; phylum Actinomycetota; class Actinomycetes; order Mycobacteriales; family Nocardiaceae; genus Rhodococcus; species Rhodococcus sp. YH1. Next base: position 2,404 of record NZ_WVTE01000079.1, read on the forward strand.
CAGCGCGGCCTGTGGCTCGACTCGGAGGACTCGCTCGCCCTGTCGTCGCGCCCGGCCCACGACGGCGCCGGGTCGCTCACCGTCGCGGTGGTGATGCTGCCGCGGATCAGCAACTTCACCGACGTCGACGCGCTGTGCCTCGAACCGGACGTGCGGCTGCGGTTCGTCGACGATCCGCGCGCCCTCGCCGGCGCCGACGTGGTGATCCTGCCCGGCACCCGCGCCACCCTCGCGGACCTCGCGTGGCTGCGCGGCCGCGGCCTCGACACCGCCGTCGCCGACCACGCCCGTCGCGGGGGCGTGGTGCTCGGGATCTGCGGCGGCTTCCAGATGCTCGGCCGGCGGATCTCCGATCCGCACGGCGTCGAGGGCACCCCCGGGGCGTGCGTGGACGGGCTCGGACTGCTGGACGTGCACACCCGTTTCGAACCGGAGAAGGTGCTGCGGCTGCCGGCCGGGTCGGCGCTCGGGGTGCCGGCCTCCGGGTACGAGATCCACCACGGCCGCATCTCCCGCGGCGGCGACGAGGAGTTCCTCGGCGGCGCCCGGGCGGGAACGGTGTTCGGCACCATGTGGCACGGCAGCCTCGAGGGCGACGCCCTGCGCACGGCGTGGCTCCGCGAGGCGGCCGCCCTCACCGGGCGCGACCTCGCCACCGGCACCGTCGGCTTCCACGCCGCCCGCGAGGCGCGCCTCGAGGTGCTCGCGGACATGGTCGAGGAGCACCTCGACGTCGGCGCCCTGCTCGGGATGCTCGGGGCTCGGCCGGTGCTGCCCACACTGACGGGCGGCCTGGCGTGACCGTCCTCATCCTCGGCGGCACCGGCGAGGCGCGGGCGCTCGCCGCCGGCCTGGACACCGCGGGGGTGGCGTACGTGTCGTCGCTTGCGGGACGGGTGCGCAACCCGCGCCTGCCGGTCGGCGACGTGCGGATCGGCGGTTTCGGCGGCATCGACGGACTGCGGGAGTATCTGCGCGGCAACGGTATCCGCAGGGTGGTCGACGCCACCCACCCGTTCGCCGCGCGGATCAGCGGTAACGCCGCGGCCGCCTGCGCGGCGGCCGGGATGCCGCTGCTGCGCCTGGCGCGGCCGGGCTGGACCGGCACCGGCGACTGGACGTGGGTCGACGACCACGATGCGGCCGCCGCGGTGGCCGCCCGGGGGGCGAGCGTGTTCCTGAGCACTGGCCGCCAGACCCTCGATCGCTTCCTCGGGCCGCTCGCGCGGCACCGCGTCCTGGTGCGGGTGGTCGAGCCGCTGGACCTCGACGTGCCGGACTCCTGGACGGTGCTGCTGGCCCGCGGCCCCTACACCGTCGACGGCGAGCGTGCGCTGCTCGCCGGCCACGGGGTGGACGTGCTCGTCACCAAGGACTCCGGCGGGGACCTCACGCGCGCCAAGCTCGACGCGGCGGCCGAACTCGGGGTGCGGGTGGTCGTCGTGCGCCGCCCGCCCTCGCCGGCGGGCGTGCCGACGGTGGCGACGGTCGCGGACGCCGTCGCGTGGGCGACGGATTCCTGCGCGGATTAGTCGTCCGTGCACGCAATGTCGTGTGCAGACGACCGGGAACCGCGCGGGTCCGCGATCTCAGACCTGCGGGCCCTCGGTGCGCAGGTCGTCGACCTTGCGCATCGCCTCGCGGAGCTCGGCGAGCCACTGCTCGCTGTGCTGCCCCACGAGCTGGACGCACCAGGCGAGCGCGTCGGAGCGCGAGCGGGCGACGCCGGCGTCGACGAGGGTGTCGAGGACCTTGCGCTCGGGCTGGCGCAACCGGGTCATCACCGGAACGGCCAAGTGGGTGAACAGCACTCGACGCTCGCCGAGCGTGACACCCCACGCGACCTTCCGGCCGTAGCGGGCCTCGGCCTCGTCGGCGATGCGCATGCGGTCCGGCCGGGTGGTCTCCCGGAACCGCGCGATGCGCCCGTCGACGGACGCCGGGCCGGTGTCCTCGGGCGGGGGCAGTTCCCCGACGACCACGATCTCCTCGCGGTCGACCTCGATGTCGGCGGGGCCGGTGAACCAGTCGTCGGGCAGGCGTCCGGCGAACCACTCGGCGGCGTCGCTCGCATCGGGGACGTCGGCCTGTTGCCAGCCGCCCGGGCGTCCGAAGCGGGGTCCGTGCATGTGCGGATGGTGTCGCATGTCGTCCTCCTCGGGACGAAGTGCCAATATCACTGATTACAGTGTTACACCGCTTACGTGATTCGCGCCATAACGGTGCTCGCGGACGCGACGACCACGGACACCGCGAGCGCGCCCGCGCCGACCCGGGCCGCGAGCCGCACGCCCCGCGCGATGTCCCCGGGTTCCGGGGCCGGGCCGTCGCCGAGGGTGCCGCGGTCCTCCACCACGCCGTGGTAGACGTTCACCCCGCCCAGAGTGACCCCGAGCGCGCCCGCGAACGCCGCCTCGACCGGCCCGGCGTTCGGGCTCGGATGCCGGTGGGCGTCGCGGCGCCAGGCCGTCAGGGCCGCGCCGGGCCGCTCGCCCAGGCCCGCCGCGAGCAGCGCGGACAGCCGCGCCGGCGCCAGGTTGAGCAGGTCGTCGAACCGGGCGGACGCCCAGCCGAACTGCTCGTGCCGCGGCGTGCGGTGGCCGACGCGGGCGTCGAGGGTGTTCGCGGCCCGGTAGCCGAGCAGGCCCGCCGGCCCCGCCACCGCACCCCACAGCAGTGGGGCGACGACGGCGTCGGAGGTGTTCTCCGCGAGGGACTCGAGGGTGGCGCGGGCGACGCCGGCGGCGTCGAGGCGCGACGGGTCGCGCCCGACGAGGTGGGTGACCTGACGGCGCGCGGCGGGCAGATCCGCGCGGCGCAGCTGGCAGTCGATCGTCGTCGCCTCCCGCGCCAGCGACCGGCCGCCGAGCACGGTCCACGTCGCGGCCGCGGTCACCGCCGTGCGCACCAGCGGACGACGCCGGGTGAGCCGGTCCACGCCGTAGCCGAGGCCGGCCGCGCCGCCGACCAGCACCGCGGTGAACAGCGTCCCGGCCGCCCGGTGGTCCGCGTACAGCGCGCGCTCGGTGGTCCGGGCGATCCGGCCGAAGCCGCTCACCGGGTGGCCGCGACGGGGATCGCCGAACGCCTGATCGGCGAGGTAGCCGAGGACGAGGCCGGCGGCGCGCGGGTTCACGTCAGGTCCCGCCATGCCCCGAGCAACGCCTCGGTGGTCTGCGCATCGCGCACCGCAATGCGCACCCAGTCGGCGCCGAGGCCGGGGAAGCTGTCCCCGCGACGCACCGCGAAGCCCTTGCCCCGCAGGCGCTCCCGCGTCCCCACGGGGACGTGCGCCAGCACGAACGGTGCCGCCGACGGGCCGGTCACCTCGATGCCGAGCGCGGTCAGGCCGTCGACGAGGACGGCGCGGTCGGCCGCGACCTGCACGGCGATGCGCTCCGCCTCGACCGTGGCCGCCGGCGACGCGCACGCGATCATCGCCGCCGCCGCCGGTGTGGACACCGACCACGGTGGCTGGTGCGCGGCGAGCTCGGCGACGATCGACTCGTCGCCGAGCACGTACCCGGCGCGGATACCGGGTATCGCCCACGTCTTGGTGAGCGAGCGGACCACCACGACACCCGGAAGCGACACGCCGGCAAGCGATTCCGTTTCCCCCGGTACCGCATCCATGAACGCCTCGTCCACCACCAGCACCCGGCCGGGCCGCGCCAGGGCCCGCAGCGCGGCACCCGGGTGCAGCACGCCGGTCGGGTTCGTGGGGTTGCCGACGATCACGAGGTCGGCGTCGTCGGGCACCAGCGCCGGGTCGAGGACGAAGCCGTCCTCGCGGCGCAGCAGCACCCGGGTCACCTCGTGCCCGGCGGCGCGCAGCGCCGCCTCCGGCTCGGTGAACTGCGGGTGCACCACCGCCGGTCGCGCCCAGCGACGGGCACGGGCGACGAGGGTGAACGCCTCCGCGCCGCCGGCGGTGGGTAGCACCTCGAGCGGGTCGCGTCCGTGCCGGGCGGCCAGGGCCGCCCGCGCCGCGCGCGGGTCCGGATACCGATCCAGCTCGGCCAGCGACCCGGCCAGCGCGGCGTCGAGCCACTCCGGGCGCGGCCGGCGCGAGACGTTGACGGCCAGATCCACCAGTCCCGGCGTGGCCTCCCGGTCGCCGTGGTGCTGCAGGTCCGGTGCGGCGGCTCGGGTCGTGCGCGGCGGCGGGGGGACCGGCGTCGCGGCCCGCACCGCGTCGGCGAACCGCTGCGCCAGCGCCGGATGCCCGGCCCAGTGGGTGTGCAGGTAGGAGGCGTGCACGGTGGCGGACGCGAAGCCGTCGGGCCGCCCGCCCAGCAGCCACGCCGGCTCGTCGGTGGAATCGACCGTGGTTCGGTGGAATTCGTGTCCGGTCACCCGCGTGCCCGCCGGCGCGAGCAGGGTCTCGCGCGGCGCGACGGCCGTGCGGTAGCCGAGGGTCAGGCGCGGCGTCATCCGGGCGGCCGCGTCGATCGCGCCGATCATCGGCGCCCCGTCCACCTCGCGGCACAGGTACAACAGCCCGGCGCACTCGGCGACGGTGGGTGTGCCGGCCGTGATCGCGGCCCGGAGATGTTCGCGCAGAGCGGTGTTCGCGGCCAGATCTGCCGCGTGCACCTCGGGGAAGCCGCCGCCGAGATAGATCCCGGCCGTGCCGTCGGGCAGTCGTTCGTCGCGCAGCGGATCGAACACCACGGTGCGGCACCCGGCGGCGCGCAGCATCTCCTCGGTCTCGGCGTAACGGAACGTGAAGGCGCGGCCGCCGGCGATCGCGACGACCGGGCCGTCGTCGGCCGGTGCCCCCGGATCCCACGGGCTCGCAGGAAGATCCGGTGCGGCGCACGCGATCCGCATCACCTCGGCGAGATCGACCCGCGCGGCGATCTGTGCGGCCAGGCGATCGAGCTGGGCGGCGGCCTCGGCCCGCTCCTGCGCCGGCACCAGCCCGAGATGCCGCGACGGCGCCGAGATCCCGTCGTCGCGCTGCAGGACGCCGAGCACCGGGACGCCCGTCGCGGCCAGGGCCTCGACCACCTCGTCGGAATGCCGCACCGAGCCGGCCTTGTTCAGGATCACCCCGGCGATGCGGACGCTGCGGTCGAACGTGGCCATCCCGTGCACCACGGCCGCGACGGAGCGGGAGGCGTGGGAGACGTCCACGACGAGGATCACCGGGGCACCGAGGACGGCGGCCGTGTGGGCGGTGGAGGCGAACCCGTCGGTGCCGAGCATCCCGTCGTACAGGCCCATCACGCCCTCGACGATCGCGACGTCGGCACCGCGGGCGCCGTGCGCGAGCAGCGGTGCGAGCAGGTCGGTGCCGACGAGATGGGCGTCCAGGTTGCGGCCGGGCCGGCCCGTCGCGAGGGCGTGGTAGCCCGGGTCGATGTAGTCCGGGCCGACCTTGTGTCCCGACACGGTGTGCCCGGCCGCCCGCAGGGCCGCCATGAGGCCCGTCGCGACCGTGGTCTTCCCGTGTCCGGAAGCCGGCGCGGCCACCACCAGCCGGGGCAGCGGTGTCATGCGGTCACCACGCCGTCACCCGCGAGTGTCACCACGCCGTCACCCGCGAGTGTCACCACGCCGTCACCCGCGAGTGTCACCACGCCGTCACCCGCGAGTGTCACCACGCCGTCACCCGCGAGTGTCACCACTCGATGCCCCTCTGGCCCTTCTGGCCCGCATCCATCGGGTGCTTGATCTTCGTCATCTCGGTGACGAGATCCGCGGCCTCGATCAGCGCCGGATGCGCCCGGCGGCCGGTGATCACGACGTGCTGGTGGCCGGGGCGCGTCCGCAGGGTCTGCACCACCTCGTCGGCGTCGATCCATCCCCAGCCGATGGGGTAGGTGAACTCGTCGAGCACGTACAGCCCGTGCTGCTCGGCGGCGAGCCGGCGCTGGATCTCCCGCCACCCGGCGAGCGCCGCGGCGGCATGGTCCTCCTCGGTGCCGTCCTTGCGCGACCACGACCACCCGGAGCCCATCTTGTGCCACTCGATCGGGCCCCCGGTGCCGCGTTCGGTGTGCAGGTCGCCGAGGGTCTCGAAGGCGGTCTGCTCGCCGAGGCGCCACTTGGCGGACTTGACGAATTGGAACACCGCGACGGACCAGCCCTGGTTCCAGCCGCGCAGTGCGAGACCGAACGCGGCGGTCGACTTGCCCTTGCCGTCGCCGGTGTGGACCATCAGCAGCGGCCGGTTGCGGCGCTGGCGGGTGGTGAGGCCGTCGTCCGGCACGGCGGTCGGTTGTCCCTTCGGCATCAGGCGGCCCTTCCTCGCACGACGGTGGTGAGCGCGTCGGCGTGGACCTCACCGACGGGGACGTGTTCGGCGCCGAGCCGCTCGGCGAGCCGGGCCGCGAGGCCCATGCGGAACCGGCCGGTCTCGGAGTCCACGACGACCGCGTCGATCCCGGCGGCGGCGAGCCGGTCGGCGGCCGCGAGGGACCGGGCCACCGCGTCCGGCCCGGCGGTGGCGCGGCCGTCGGTGACGACGACGAGCAGGGCCCGCCGGTCGGGTTCGCGCAGCCGGTGCCGCCGGATCGTCTCGGCCGCCTCGAGCAGTCCCTCGGCGAGCGGGGTGCGCCCGCCCGCCGGCAGCTCCCGCAGCCGCGTCGCGGCCACGTCCACCGAGTTGGTCGGCGGCAGCACGAGCGTGGCGCGATCCCCGCGGAAGGTCACCAGGCCCACCGTGTCGCGACGCCGGTAGGCGTCGAGCAGCAGCGACAGGATCGCCGTCTTCACCTGCGTCATCCGCTGCCGCGCCGCCATCGAGCCGGAGGCGTCGACGCACAGCAGCACCAGGTTGGCCTCGCGGCCCTCGACGACCTTCCGCCGCACCTGCCACCCGTGCGTGGTTTCGGTAGTCCCCGCTACCGGAACCACGCACGGGTGGGTGGCGGTGGCGCGGATGGTGGCGGGCAGATGGATCGGGCCGGTGTCGCCGCGACGCTCGCCGACGGTCCGGCCGACCGTGGTGCGGGCGCGGGAGCGGCGGCCCGCGGCACCGCGGCCGGTGCGGTCGGCCGTGAACAGGCGGGTCCGGTAGGGCTCGGCGGGGGCCGCGACGGACGTCGCCGCACCGGAGCCCTGCCCCCGGTCGTCCCGGCCCGGCGTCGCCTCGCCGGCGCCGGGGCCGTCCGGACCGGAATCGTCGGGACCGGAATCGTCGGGGCCGTCCGGATCGGGCTCGGGCGGCTGCTCGCCGAGCAGCTCGTCGAGCAGCGACTCGTCCATGCCGGGCTCGTCGAACGGATTGCGGCGACGACGGTGCGGCAACGCCAGCCGCGCCGCCACCGCGATGTCCGCCCGCGTCACCTCGTCGCGGCCCACCCACGCCGCATGCGCGACGGCGGTCTTCGCGGTGACCAGGTCGGCGCGCATCCCGTCGACGTCGAACGCCGCGCACACCTCCGCGATCGCGACGAGCGCGTCGTCGCCGAGCCGCACCTGCGGCAGCCGGTCGCGGGCCTGCGCCAACCGCCGCGTCAGCGCCGCCTCGGCGTCGGCCCACCGCGCGACGAACGCGTCCGGGTCGGCGTCGAACGCCAGGCGCCGCCGCACGATCTCCGCCCGCACCTGCGGATCGCGGGGCGCGGCC
>NZ_WVTE01000008.1:0-23423 GCF_009939605.1 Rhodococcus sp. YH1
GAGGACGGAGCGACGGGACCGGGCCGAGACGTTGCTCGAGCTGGTCGGGCTCACCGACAAGCGGGACGCCTTCCCCTCGCAGTTGTCCGGCGGGCAGCAGCAGCGCGTCGGCGTCGCGCGCGCACTCTCGCCGCTCGGTCGATCCCACCAACGTGTTCGCCTCCGATATGTCCAGAAGGTTGGAACTCCACTGATGATCAACGCCGTCGGCAACCCCCAGACCCTGCTGCTCCTCGGTGGCACGTCCGAGATCGGCCTCGCCATCGTCGAGGAGTACCTGCGCAGGGCGCCGGCCCGCGTGATCCTCGCGGCGCTGCCGAACGACCCGCTGCGCGACGACGCCGTCGCGCAGGTGAAGGCCGCCGGGGCCACCAAGGTCGACGTGATCGACTTCGACGCCCTCGACACCGGCAGCCACCCGAAGGTGATCGACCGAGCCTGGGACCTCGCCGGAAACGGTCGCTCCGCAGGCTCCGCTCCTGCCGGCGACGTCGACGTCGCGATCGTCGCGTTCGGACTGCTCGGCGATGCCGAGGAGCTGTGGCAGAACCAGGCCAAGGCCGTGCAGATCGCCGAGATCAACTACACCGCGGCCGTATCCGTCGGCGTGCTCGTCGGCGAGAAGATGAAGGCGCAGGGCTACGGCCGCATCATCGCCATGTCCTCCGCCGCGGGTGAGCGGGTGCGCCGCTCCAACTTCGTGTACGGCTCCACCAAGGCCGGTCTCGACGGCTTCTACCTCGGGCTCGGCGAGGCGCTGCGTGAGTACGGCCCCCGTGTCCTGGTGATCCGGCCGGGGCAGGTCCGCACCCGCATGTCCGCCGGGGTGAAGGAAGCCCCGCTGACGGTGAACAAGGAGGACGTCGCCAAGCTCGCCGTCTCCGCGTCCGAGAAGGGCAAGGAACTCGTGTGGGCTCCGGGCGCCTTCCGCTACGTGATGATGGTGCTGCGGCACGTCCCGCGCGCGATCTTCCGAAAGCTGCCGATCTAGGCTGCGGGGGTGTCCGACCCAGCCGTACTCTCCTCCGACGTGGCCCCCTTCCGGCGTGCGCTCCGCACCGCCGGCGAGGGGGCCGCTGCGGTTCTCGTCGCCGCGATCGTCGCCGCCGTCGGCCTGTTCGCGTTCGCGCGCGTGCAGTGGCCCGCCTTCAACTCGTCGAACGTCACGCAGGCCGTCACGACGGTGCTGCAGGTGGGGGCGCTCGCCGTGCTCGCCGTCTCCGTCGTGCTGCACCGGCGGCGACGGTGGACGCCGTTCGCGCGGGTGCTGTCGTGGGCCGGCCTGTCGGGCCTGGTCACCGTCACCCTCGGGATGCCGCTGGCCGCGACGAAGCTCTATCTGCACGGCATCTCCGTCGACCAGGAGTTCCGCACCGAGTACCTGACACGGCTCACCGACTCCCCGGCCCTGCGGGACATGACGTACGCGGACCTGCCGCCGTTCTATCCCGCCGGCTGGTTCTGGGTGGGCGGCCGCTTCGCGAACCTGCTCGGCATGGACGGCTGGGAGGCGTTCAAGCCGTGGTCGATCGTGTCGCTGGCCGTCGCCGCCGTCGGCGCGCTCGTGTTGTGGACCGCGCTGGTGCGGGTCGATCTGGCCGTGCTGGTCACCACCGCGACCACCGCCGTCGTCCTCGCCTACGGCTCCCCCGAGCCGTACGGCGCCGTCATCGCGCTGCTGCTCGCGCCCGCCCTCGTCATGGCGTGGGGGGCACTGTCGCGCCCGGTGCGTCCTTCGGGCGGCTGGAGCAGCCCAAAGGGCGCACCGGGCGGCGGAGCCGCCGTCGGGACCGGGCTGTTCCTCGGGCTGGCGGCCACGTTCTACACGCTCTACCTGGGCATCGCCGCGTTCGCCGTCACCGTGATGGCCGTCGTCGCGGCGGTGCTGGCACGACGCGCGGCCGGCACGTGGCGCGCCGCGGTCCCGGTGCTCGTGCGGTTCGTGGTGATCGGTGCGATCGCGGCACTCGTCGCGCTGCTCGTGTGGGCGCCGTTCGTGCTCGAGGTGCTGCGGGGCGGGTCCACCGCCGGATCCGGCACCGCGACGCACTATCTGCCCGAGACCGGGGCCCGGCTGCCGCTGCCGATGTTCCACGGTTCGCTGATCGGGCTGCTGTGCCTGCTCGGCACGGTGTGGCTGGTCGGGCGGGCCACGTCGTCGCGGCGCGCGCAGGCCCTCGGACTCGGCGTCGTATCCGTGTACCTGTGGTACCTGGCGTCGATGGCGCTGACCGCGCTGGGCAACACCCTGCTCGCCTTCCGCCTCGAGGTGATCCTGCTCGTGCTGCTCGCGGCCGCCGGCACGTTCGCATTCGTCGACTTCACCCGGTGGATCGTGCTGGCCACCAGCGAGAACCAGCGGGTGCGGTGGTCCCTGATCGCGGTCGGCGCGCTGGGCGCGGTCGCGTTCACCCAGAACATCCCGCAGGTCCTCGCGAGCGAGATCACCGTCGCCTACACCGACACCGACGGCGACGGTGAACGCGCCGACCAACGTCCGCCCGGCGCCGGCGCCTACTACGCCGAGCTGGACGAGGCGATCACCGCGGCGCTGGACCGGCCCCGCGACGAGATCGTCGTCCTCACCGCCGACACCACCTTCCTCGCCTACCACCCCTACCTCGGATTCCAGGCGCTGACGTCGCACTACGCGAATCCATTGGCGGACTTCGAGGCTCGCGCCGCCGCGATCGAGGACTGGGCGTCGCTCGAGACGGCCGACGAGCTGCTCGCGGCGTGGGACGAGTCGCCGTGGCGGGGCCCCGACGCGATCGTGTTCCGGCAGGGCGCCGAGGGTTACACGCTCCGGCTCGCCGAGGACGTGTACCCCAACGACCCCAATGTGCGCCGCTACACGGTGACGTACCCGAAGTCGCTGTTCGACGATCCGCGCTTCACGATCTCGGAGATCGGGCCGTTCGTCGTCGTCACCCGCACCGGATAGCCGCAGTCGTCCGCGAACCCGACGGTGTTCGCGGACGACCGGCAGCGGTTGCGAGGGGGCTCAGGCGCGGCGCAGCGGCATCACCGACCGCACCACCGGATCGCGCAGGTACAGCCCGGCCCACACGAGGACACCGACGTACACCGGGAAGAGGATGGTGCTGAAGAGCGGCATCTCGTTCAACATGTTCGTCGCCACGGCGCCGCCGAGGTAACCGGTCAGCAGCACCGCCCCGAGGATCGACGTGGCCGGGACCAGGTACAGCGCCAGGCACACGAGCAGGACGACGCCGATGACGTAGTTGAGGTCCGGGTCGAAGCCCAGATCGATCATCGCCTCCCGGGCCTGGTCGACGTTGAGGATGTGGATCGTGACGTCGAACAGCAGGAACAGCACGACGAGGCCGGTGAGCACGAGGCCGGCGATGCGGAACTTCCGGTCGGTGGTGCGCTCGGTGGGGCGGGTGGTGGTCGAGATCATGACGGGCTCCTGGGGTCGCGGGGTGGTCTCGCTACGGACTGACCGGCCGGCCCGGAAAAACTCATCGCTGTGGATCGTCGGCTCACAGCCTGGATGCGAGCAGCTGCGCGAGGTGTACCCCTCGCCGGTCGGTGAGGTCGGCGATCTGGGTGCGGCAGGAGTAGCCGTCGGCGAGCACGACGTCGTCCGGGCCCGCGGCGGCGATCGCGGGCAGCAGCTGGTGCCCGGCGACGGCGACGGAGACGTCGTAGTGCCCGGGCACCACGCCGAAGTTGCCGGCGAGACCGCAGCATCCGCCGAGCCGGGTGACCGTCGCGCCGGCCCGGCGCAGCAGCGCGGCGTCGGCGCCCCACCCCATCACGGCGTGGTGGTGGCAGTGCGGCTGGGCCACCACCGTCGTCCCGGACAGCGACGGCGGCTCCCAGTCGCCGAGCAGCTCGGCCAGCGTCACCGTCGACTCGGCGACGACGCGCGCCGGCTCGAACCCGAGCAGCTCGACGGCGTCGGAGCGCAGGACCGCGGTGCACGACGGTTCGAGCCCCACGATCGGCATGCCGGCCGGGAACAGGGCGGAGAGGGTGCGGCCCAAGATCTTCCGGGCGGCATCCAGCTGACCGGTGGTGATCCACGTCAGGCCGCAGCACTGTTGCCGGTCGGTCACGCACACCCGTCGGCCTGCGGCCTCGAGCACCCGCACCGCGGCGATCGCCACCTCCGGGGTGAAGTACTCGGTGAAGGTGTCGACGAACAGCAGGACGGGCTCGCCGTCCGTGCGACGCTCGGCGGCCGTGTCTGCGAACCAGCGGCGGAACGTGCGCGGCGCGAACTCGGGCACGCGGCGGCGCCGGTCCACTCCGGCGAGGGTCAGCCCGGCGGCCGCCACCCCCGGCACCTTGCCCAGCGCGTTCACCGCGCGCGGCGCCCGGCTCGCCAGCGCCGCCCAGCGCGGCAGCCGCCCGAGGGTGTAGTGCGTGACGGGCCGCACGCGGCCCTGGTAACTCTGTTGCAGCACTTCGGATTTGAAGGTGGCCATGTCCACACCGGTCGGGCAGTCGGAGGCGCAGCCCTTGCACGCCAGGCACAGTTCGAGCGCCTCGTGCACCTCCGGTGAGCGCCAGGATCCGGTGACGAGGGTGCCGTTGAGCATCTCCTGCAGGACCCGGGCCCGGCCGCGGGTGGAATCCTTCTCCTCCCGCGTCGCCAGGTACGACGGGCACATCACCCCACCGAGGCCGGCGGTGTCGGCGCGGCACTTGCCGACACCGGTGCAGCGGTGCACGGCCTGCATGAAGTCGCCGCCGTCACCGGTGTACCGGAACGCCAGGCCGTCCTGGACCCGTTGCGCGGCCGGGACTCTGAGGTCCCGATCCGAGGGGACGGGATCGACGAGCACGCCGGGATTGAGCAGGCCCTCGGGGTCGAACACCGCCTTGACCGCCCCGAACAGCCGCAGCGCGGTCGGCGAGTACATCAGGGGCAGCAGTTCGCTGCGCGCCCGGCCGTCGCCGTGTTCGCCGGACATCGAGCCCCCGAACGAGGCCACGAGTTCACCTGCCGCGAAGAGGAATTCGCGGAATATCCCGGGTATCTCGAGCGGCACGTCGAGGCGGATGTGGATGCAGCCGTCGGCGAAGTGCCCGTACGGATAGCCGGTGACGCCGTAGCGGGTCAGCAGCGACTCGAACTCGCGCAGGTACTCCCCCACCCGCTCCGGCGGGACGGCGGCATCCTCCCAGCCGGAGTGGGCGGGCAACCCGGCGGGGCTGCGCCCGGACAGCCCGGCCCCGTCCTCCCGGATCCGCCACAGTTGCGCGGCCTTCCCCGGATCGGTCACGATCAGCGAATCCACCGCCGAGACGGCGTGTTCGAGAGACGACGCCCGGGCGAGCACCTCGCCGGCGTCGTCGCCGGACAGTTCGACGAACAGCCACGCCGCCCCGCGCGGCAGCGGCGGCACCGCCGCCGGGCCGCGCCGCGCACGCACCACGTCCACGATCCGCGAGTCGAGTCCCTCGCACGCGGTCGGGGTGAAGCCGAGCAGCGCGTGGGCGGCGTCGCCGGCCGTCGCGATGTCGGGGTAGCCGAGGGCCACCAGGACGCGCACCGCGGGATCGGCGACGAGCCGCACCGTCGCCTCGGTGACGACGCCGAGCGTGCCCTCGCTGCCGACGAGGAAGCGCAGGACGTCGAACCCGTTCTCCGGCAACAGGTGTTCGAGGGCGTAGCCGGACGCCTGCCGGCCGAACCGGCCGAACTCGGTGCGGATGGTGGCGAGGTGGTCGAGCACGAGGCGGCGCAGCGATTCCAGGACGGGGGCGTCGTCGGGCAGCGACAGGTGCCGGCCCGCGCCGGTGAGCACCTCGAGGCCGAGGACGTTGTCGGAGGTGCGACCGTAGCCGAGGGTGCGGGCACCGCAGGCGTTGTTGCCGATCATCCCGCCGACGGTGCAGCGGTTGTGGGTGGACGGGTCGGGCCCGAAGCGCAGTCCGTACGGGGCGGCCGCGCGCTGCAGTTCGGACTGGACGACGCCGGGCTGCACCGTCGCGGCGCGGGCCTCGGGGTCGATCTGCAGGACACGGCCGAGATGACGGCTGAAGTCGAGCACGACGCCGGGGCCGACGGCGTTGCCGGCGACGGACGTTCCGCCGCCGCGCGAGGTGAACGGAACGCCGTGCCGGCGGCACACCTCGAGCACGGTGGCGACCTCGTCGATCTCACGGGGCCGCACCACCGCCTGCGGGGGCACCCGGTAGAGGGAGGCGTCGGACGAGTACAGGGCCCGGGTGGTGGTGTCGTCGAGCACGTCGGAGATGCCCGCGCCACGCAGGGCCTCGCCGATCGCCGTCGCCCTGGCCATAGGCCGATGCTAGTGCCTACCGGGGTCGCTTCGTCGCGGGTCGGACCGGCGCACCCGCGGATCGATACGTCCTCAGCGCTGGGTGAGGACGACCGGTCCGTCCTCGGTGATCGCGACGGTGTGCTCGCAGTGCGCGGCCCGGCTGCCGTCGGCGGTGCGCAGCGTCCACCCGTCCGGGTCGTGCCGGTAGGCGTCGCCGCCCCCGGCGTGCAGCATCGGCTCGATGGCCAGCACCAGCCCGGGCCGCAGCCGCATCCCGCGACCGGCCCGGCCCTCGTTGGGCACGTGCGGGTCCTCGTGCATGCGGCGGCCGATGCCGTGGCCACCGTGGTCGGCGAGCATGCCGTAGCCGCGGGAGCGGACGTAGCCGCCGATCGCCGCGCCGATGTCGCCGAGGCGGTTGCCCGGCACGGCCGCGGCGATGCCGCGCGCGAGGGCCTCCTCCGTCGCGGCGATCAGGGCGAGGGCCTCGCGGTCGGCGGCGCCGACGGTGAAGCTCACGGCGGCGTCCCCGCACCAGCCGTCGAGCACGGCCCCGCAGTCGATGCTCACCAGATCGCCGTCACGCAACCGGTAGCCGCCGGGAATGCCGTGGACGACGCCGTCGTCGACGCTCGCGCACACGACTCCGGGGAACGGCGACGGAGCCCACTCGGGGTGGTAGCCGAGGAACGGGGAGGTCGCGCCGGCGTCGCGGACGACCGCCGCGGCGACGTCGTCGAGTTCCTTCAGGGACACCCCGATCGCCGCGTGGGCCCGCACGGCCGCGAGCGCGTCCGCGACCACGGCGCCGGCGGCCCGCATCGCCTCGATCTCGCCGGGCGTCTTCAGTTCGACCATGTCGCCTCCCAATAGAAATACCGGTATTACTATACGGGCATGGTGCGCGAACCGCTGACCCCCGTCCAACTCGAACGCGGCCGGCGGCTCGGCGAACGTCTGCGCGCGGCGCGCGGCACCACCAGCATGGCAACGGTCGCCGGCGACGCCGGCATCTCCGTCGAGACGCTCCGGAAGATCGAGACCGGCCGCATCGCCACGCCCGCCTTCTTCACCGTCACCGCGCTCGCCCGGGTCCTCGGGCTCTCCCTCGACGACCTGGCCGGCGACCCGGCGGGCGACCCCGTCGAGCACGGGGCCGCCTCCTGACCGGAGGTGCTCACCCCCGGCACCACCCTCCCTCGCCTAGCATCGATCCTTGTGCCCGTCGATGTCCTTTCGCCCGAAACGCCCGCTTACGCCGATACGAAGGCCCGCGTGCGCACGGCCAGGATCGTCGCGACGGTCACCGGACTGCTCGGCATGGTGCTCGCCCTGGCCGTGCCGTTCCTGCCGGTCCGGCAGGAGGCCGCCACCGTCAGCTGGCCGCAGGGCACCGACCTGACCAACATCGAGGCGCCCCTCGTCTCCTACACCCCCCTCGAACTGCGGGCGAGTGTGCCGTGCTCGGCCTTCCCCCTGCTCGGCGACGACGGCGGCACCCTGGTCTCCACCGTGCCGCCGGGCGCCCCCGACGCCACCGAGAACGCCCTCGTGATCCGGACCGTCGCCGGCACCGACGGCGGCTCCGCCACCGTGGAGGTGGTGCTGCGCAACTCGGTGGTCGTGTCGGCACCGATCGACGACGAGCACCGGTGCACAGCCGTCACCGTCGCCACCAACGCCGACCGCACCGCCGCCGAGATCGTCGGCCTCGAGCAACACGACGACGGGCACCACGTCGCCATGCTCGACGGCGATCACCGGCCGCAGATGGTCGGGGTCTACTCCGATCTGCAGGGCTCGGTGGAGGCCCTCAACTCCGGCCCGAACGCCGAGCGGCTGTCCGTCCGCGCCGCCCTCGACTCGCGGTTCACCTCCACTCCGACGCTGGTCAAACTCGTCGCGATGGTCGCCTGCCTCCTTGCGACCCTGCTGTCACTCGTGGCACTGCACCGGCTCGACGGCGTCGACAACCGCCGCGCCCGCCGGGTCCTGCCCGCCCACTGGTGGCGGTTCACCGCGGTGGACGCGGTCGTCGTCGGCACGCTGCTGCTGTGGCACGTCATCGGCGCCAACACCTCCGACGACGGCTACATCCTCACCATGGCCCGCGCCTCCGACGGCGCCGGCTACATGGCCAACTACTACCGATGGTTCGGCGTCCCCGAGGCCCCGTTCGGCTGGTACTACGACGTGCTCGTCCTGCTCGCGAAGGTCTCCACCGCCAGCGTGTGGATGCGGCTGCCCGCCCTGCTCGCCGCCGTCGCCTGCTGGATGGTCATCAGCCGCGAGGTCATCCCCCGGCTCGGAGTCGCCGTCCGCCGTAACCGCATCGCGCTGTGGACGGCGGGCCTGGTGTTCCTCGCCTTCTGGCTGCCCTACGACAACGGCCTGCGGCCCGAGCCCATCATCGCGCTCGGCGCCCTGCTCACCTGGTGCTCGATCGAACGCGCCGTCGCCACCGGCCGCATGCTGCCCGCCGCGATCGCCGTGCTGCTCGCCGCCTTCTCCCTCGCCGCGGGTCCCACCGGGCTCATCGCGGTCGCCGCGCTCGTCGCCGGAGCCCGGCCCGTCGTCGTCCGGCTGGCCGGTCGCCGCCGGCTCGTCGGGGTCCTCCCGCCCGTGGCTGCCATCCTCGCCGCGGGCACCGTCGTCCTCGTCGTCGTCTTCGCCGACCAGACCCTCGCCTCGGTGCTCGAGGCGACCCGG
The DNA here is from genome assembly GCF_009939605.1 of Rhodococcus sp. YH1. Taxonomy (NCBI): domain Bacteria; kingdom Bacillati; phylum Actinomycetota; class Actinomycetes; order Mycobacteriales; family Nocardiaceae; genus Rhodococcus; species Rhodococcus sp. YH1. Next base: position 8,973 of record NZ_WVTE01000008.1, read on the forward strand.
GTGCGTTCCGCCGTGGGACCCAACGTGCCCTGGTTCGACGAACGGCTGCGCTGGGACGCGCTGCTGACCGTCTCCCCCGACGGCTCCCTCAGCCGCCGCTTCGGCGTGTTCGTCATGCTGCTGTGCCTGGTGGTGTGCGTGATGCTGATCCTGCGCAAGGGCCGCATCCCCGGCACCGCCCTCGGTCCGTCGCGCCGCATCCTCGGCATCGTCTTCGCGTCGCTGCTGCTGATGATGCTCACCCCGACCAAGTGGACCCACCACTTCGGCGTGTACGCCGGACTGGCCGGGTCCGTCGCCGCGCTCGCCGCGGTCGGCGTCGGCGCCGTCGGCATCCGCTCCGCGCGCAACCGCGCCCTCTTCACCGCCGGGGTGCTGTTCGTGCTGGCGCTGGCGTTCACCGGCTCCAACGGCTGGTGGTACGTCTCCAGCTACGGGATCCCGTGGTGGGACAAGCCGCCGTCCATCTCCGGACGCGCTTTCTCCACCGCCCTGCTCGCGCTGGCCCTCGTCGCGCTGGCCATCGCCGCGTGGTTCCACCTGCGCGAACCGTTCGCCACCCCGAAACCCGACCGCAACGGCCGGGTCAGGGCGATCGCCTCGGCGCCGCTGACCGTCGTCGCCGCGGGCGTCGTCCTGTTCGAGGTGCTCTCGCTCGTCAAGGGCGCGGTCGCGCAGTACCCGGCGTACTCGATCGCCCGGTCGAACGCGGCCGCCCTCACCGGCAGCAGCTGCGGCCTCGCCGACGACGTCCTCGTCGAGACCGACCCCAGCGCCACCGCGCTGGCCCCCCTAGACGGCGACGTCGCCGAGGCGCTCGGCGCCGGCGCCGCCGACGGCTTCACCCCGAACGGCGTCGCTCTCGACCTCACCGCCGACGAGGAGATCTCCACCACGGGCGGCGCCAACACCGTCGACACCGACGGGGGCGGCACCACCACCTCCACGGGCGCCGGCACCGGCGGCGGCCGCGGCGCCGCCGGCATCAACGACAGCACCGTCGCGCTGCCGTTCGGCCTGGACCCCGCCCGCACCCCCGTGCTCGGCAGCTACCGCACCGGGGCGCAGCAGGAAGCCGACCTCGAGTCCGGCTGGTACGCGCTGCCCGAACGCACCGACGCCACGCCGCTGCTGGTCGTCACCGCCGCCGGCCGCGTGCACTACGTCGACCCCGACGGCGTCCTCACCCCGGGCGCGGACGTGCTGCTCGAGTTCGGGCGAACCGGCGGCGATTCGAACGTCGAACCGCTGGCGCGCGTCGCGCCCGTCGACATCGGGCCGTCCCCGTCGTGGCGCAACCTGCGGGTGCCGAGCGACCGGATCCCCGCCGACGCCGACGCGGTCCGGCTGGTGGTGACGGACGGCAACCTGGCACCCGACCAGTGGGTGGCCGTCACCCCGCCGCGGATGCCGCGCCTCGAGACGTTGAACACCCTCGTCGGCTCCACGGCCCCGGTCCTGCTCGACTGGTCGGTGGGCCTGGCGTTCCCCTGCCAGCGTCCGTTCGATCACCGCTACGGCGTCGCCGAGGTCCCCGAGTACCGGATCCTGCCCGACCGGGTCGGCGCCGACTCCACCAACGGCTGGCAGGACGACATCGGCGGCGGCCCGCTCGGCTGGATACCGCTGCTGCTCACCGCCGAGACGATCCCCACCTATCTGAACCACGACTGGGACCGCGACTGGGGCTCGCTGGAGCGGTACACGCCCATCGACCCGGGCGCGACGACCGCCGAGATTGCCACCGAGAACGTCGTCCGCTGGGGCTGGTGGTCGCCCGGACCGATCCGCGACGGAGTGCCCGTAATGCGTGAATAGGGTCCTACGCGGTGGTAGGGACGGTGCGTCCACTCAGCTGCGCCCGATACCATCGACAATCGTGCCCGACGACGTGACCACAGTTCCCGCCCCCTCCGCAGCCGTTCCCCGGCCGCCGGTTGCCCGGGATCTGCGGGCGCAGTACCGCACCGCCCGGCTCGTCGCCGCGGTGGCGGGTCTGCTCGGTGTGCTCCTCGCCGTCGCGACCCCGTTCCTGCCCGTCAAGGTCACCGAGGCCACCGTCACGTGGCCGCAGAACGGCTCGACCGGGCCGGTCGAGGTGCCACTCATGTCGCAGGTGCCGCGGCAGCTGAGTGCGACGGTGCCGTGCACCGCCGTCGCCGGCATGCCCCCGGGCGGCGGCCTGCTCCTCGCGACCGCACCGGCCAGCGGTGAGGGCGCCGCGCTCAACGCGATGTTCGTGCGAGTGGGCGCCGAGAACGTCGACGTCCTCGACCGCAACGTCGTCGTGGCCACCGCCCCGCGCAGCGACGTCGAGTCCGCCGCGTGCACCGAGATCAGCATCTTCTCCGACGTCGACCGCACCACCGCGGAGTTCGTCGGCCTCAGCGACGAGAACGGCAACCCGCGCGCCGGTGAGCTGACCGGCGACCTGCGTCCCCTCGTCGTCGGCGTGTTCAGCGACCTCGACACCCCGGTTCCCGGCATGTCGGTGACCGTCGACGTCGACTCCCGGTTCTCGTCGTCGCCGACGCTGGTCAAGCTCCTCGCGATGATCCTGGCGACGCTGTCGACCGCGCTGGCGGTCGCCGCGCTCGCCAAGCTCGACGGCACCGACGGCCGCGGGCACCGCCGCTTCCTGCCGTCGCACTGGTGGAAGTTCACCGGCGTCGACGCCGTCGTCGTCGGCACCCTCGCCGGCTGGCACTTCTTCGGTGCGAACACCTCCGACGACGGCTACCTGCTGACCATGGCCCGGGTCTCCGAGCACTCCGGCTACATGGCCAACTACTTCCGCTGGTTCGGCGTCCCCGAGGCCCCGTTCGGCTGGTACTACGACGTCCTCGCCGCGTTCGCCGAGGTCTCCACCGCCAGCGTCTGGATGCGGCTGCCCGCCCTGCTCGCCGGCATCACCTGCTGGATGGTCATCAGCCGCGAGGTGGTGCCCCGCCTCGGCCGCGCCGTCCGGCACAACACCGTCGCCCTGTGGACCGGCGGCCTGGTGTTCCTGGCCTTCTGGCTGCCCTACAACAACGGCCTGCGCCCCGAGCCGATCGTCGCGCTCGGCGCGCTGCTGACCTGGTGCTCGATCGAACGGGCGATCGCCACCGGCCGCCTGTTGCCGGCCGCGACGGCGGTCATGATCGGCGCGTTCACCCTCGCCGCCGCCCCGACCGGCCTGATGTGTGTGGCCGCGCTGCTCGCCGGCATCCGGCCCATGACCCGCATCGTCGTCCGCCGCCACCGCGAGGTCGGGACACTGCCGCTGCTCGCACCGATCGCCGCCGCGGGCACCCTCGTGCTCGTCGTCGTGTTCTCCGACCAGACCCTCGCCGCGGTGCTCGAGGCCACCCGCGTGCGCACCATCATCGGCCCGAACGAGGAGTGGTGGAACGACTTCCTCCGCTACTACTACCTGTTCGTGCAGACCGTCGACGGCTCGCTCGCGCGCCGGTTCGCGTTCCTCGTCATGCTGCTGTGCCTGTTCACGTCGCTGCTGGTGCTGCTGCGCCGCCGCCGCATCCCCGGCGTCGCGACGGGCCCGTCGTGGCGGCTGATCGGCATCGTCTTCGGCACGATCTTCTTCATGATGTTCAACCCCACGAAGTGGACCCACCACTTCGGGGCGTACGCGGGCATCGCGGGTTCTCTCGCCGCGCTCACCGCGGTCATCGTCTCCGCGAGCGCGCTGCGGTCGCGGCGCAACCGCACCATCTTCCTCGCCGGGCTGCTGTTCGTGCTGGCCGTGTCGTTCGCGGGTATCAACGGCTGGTGGTACGTGTCGAGCTACGGCATCCCGTGGTTCGACAAGACCGTCTCGCTGAGCGGCAACCAGTCCAGCTCGCTGTTCCTGCTCCTCTTCGGGCTCGCTCTCGGGCTCGTCGCGTGGCAGTACCTGCGTGAGGGCTACGCGCCGCCGCAGCCCAAGCCCACGACCCGCAAGGGCCGCCGGATCCGCAAGTTCGCGGCGGCGCCCCTGACCGTCGTCGCCGGAGCGATGGTGCTCTTCGAGGTGCTGTCGCTGCTCAAGGGCGCGGTGTCGCAGTACCCGGCGTACTCGCTCGCCCGGTCCAACGTCGGCGCGCTCGCCGGCCAGACGTGCGGCCTGGCGAACGACGTACTCGTCGAATCGGACCCGAACTCCGGGCGGCTCGCGCCCATCGTCGACCCGGACAACCCGCCGCTGAACGGCGACGCCCTCGCCGGCGCCGCCCCCGAGGGCTTCAGCCCCAACGGCATCCCGTCGGACCTCACCGCCGACTACGTGGAGGTCAAGCCCGGCCAGGGCAACACCGACAACCAGAGCGTCGGGCCGACGTTCGAGACCGGCGCCGGCGGCGGCACCACGGGCGGCACCGGCGCCCGCACCGTCAACGGCTCCGAGGCCAAGCTGCCCTTCGGCCTCGACCCGGCCGTCACCCCGGTGCTCGGCAGCTACCAGGAGGGTGTGCAGGAACCGGCGCTGCTCACGTCGAGCTGGTACGGGCTGCCCGAGCGCAGCGACGACGCGCCGCTCGTCGTCATCTCGGCGGCCGGCCGCATCTGGTCCGTCGACGACACCGGCGCCACCACCTACGGCCAGTCGCTGCTCGTCGAGTACGGCAGGCGCCTGCCCGACGGCACCGTGGAGCCGCAGGGCACCTACCTGCCACGCGACATCGGGCCCGCACCGTCGTGGCGGAACCTGCGGATCCCGCTGTCCGAGCTCCCCGCCGACACCGACGCCGTCCGCATCGTCGCCAACGATCCCAACCTCACCGGCGACCAGTGGCTGGCGTTCACCCCGCCCCGCGTGCCGAAGCTCGACACGCTCAACACCGTGATCGGCTCGGAGCAGCCGGTGCTGCTCGACTGGGCGGTCGGACTGCAGTTCCCGTGCCAGCGCCCGTTCGACCACCGCTACGGCATCGCCGAGATGCCGAACTACCGCATCCTGCCGGACCGCCCGTTGGCCGTATCCTCCACCGACACTTGGCAGTCCGCGGACAACGGCGGCCCTCTCGGCTTCACCGAAGCCCTCGCCCGCCCCGAGCAGATCCCCACGTACCTCGAGAACGACTGGGCCCGCGACTGGGGCTCGCTCGAGCGGTACGTGCGGTTCTACCCGAACGCCGTACCGGCCGAGCCGCAGACCGAGGCGATCACGCGCTCCGGCCTGTGGAATCCGGGCACGCTGCGCGTATACGAGTAGGTCCGTCGGCGAGCCCCGTCCGCGTGCCGCGCGTGCCTTCCGGCCGAATGTCACATATGTTCGCTTCGATCGACCGAACGTGACATCCGGCCGGCGGGCACGGCCGGCAACGAAAGGACCTGAATGTCGAGGAAGTTCGCCGCCCGGACCACCGCCGTGGCCGCATCCGCTGTGGTCCTGGCGCTGCTGAACGCGCCGGCCGCATCGGCGCAGACCGTTCACGCGGCGACGTTGGGACCGGTCGTCGGATCGACCGGCGTGGGAACCGGATCCGCCGCTCCCACCGAGGCGCTCGTCCACGACTACGTGAACGTCTACACCAACGTCAACACGCCCGGCGTCACGCACTTCGGTGGGAGCGTCAAGTGCTTCTGCCTCGTCACGTGGGTGAACGAGGACACGGGCACGACGGGCGTGAACGAACTACCGGACTTCCCCGAGATCGGCGAGGAGCAGGTCCTCAGCGGTCGAGCCGAGACCGGCCCCGGACGGGTGCGGGCGACGGTGACCGTCCCGGACGGCACGACCTGGGTCTCGGCGTCGGGCAGCTGGGTCGTTCCCTGACCGACTCCCGCACGCAATACCCCCGCATGCGCCTTCACGTCTCCCGGCCGAATGTCACATACCGTCACTTACATTGAACTCATGTGACATTCGGCCACCACAAGGTTATCCACAGGCCGACGAGACGGTCTTTCGTAGGACACGATCCCCCTGCAGGCTGTAGCAATGAAACGGGGGACATGGGGAGACGATCCCGAAGAGCTGTTCGCACTGAGCACCAACGGCGTCATCCGGACGGCAACGCTGTTGAGGCACGGCGTCGCCGGCGGCACGATCGCCGGCCGATGCCGTAAGGGTGGTCCGTGGCAGCGCGTCCTGCCGGGCGTGGTGGCGCTGCACAACGGGTCGCTGTCCGTGTTGCAGCGCAACACGGCCGCGCTGCTGTACGGCGGCGATTCGGCGCTGATCTCAGGTCATGCCGCGCTCGGGATACACGGCTACACCAACTCGGCGACGAAAAGTGAGGTGCTGCTACTCATTCCGCATACCCAGCATCGGCGTAACTTCTCGTTCGTCGCCGTCGAGCGGAGCTGGCGGATACCCGAACCCATCATCAAAGGCACGCTGAGAATTGCTCCGGTGGACCGCTGTCTGCTCGATGCGGCACGCAGAATGTCGCAGCTCGATCCGTGCCGTGCCCTGCTGGCGTCGGGGATTCAGCGCGGAGACGTGACCGTCGACGACCTGGCACACGAACTGCGCGCCGGCAGCCGCCGCGGTAGCGCCGTGCCGCGCACCGTGGTTCGAGAGCTCTCGCACGACGCGCATTCAGTGGCCGAGATCGCAGCACAGAAGCTGTACGCGACGAGCGGGTTGCCACCCATGGCCCACAACGTCGACGTCGAGACCGACGACGGTACGTGGATCGCTCGCCCCGACGGGTGGCTCGATTCGGTCGCAGTGGCATGGGAGATCGATTCGCTGAAATACCACTTCTCACCGAAGGCGCACGAGACGACGCTCGTCCGACGGGCCGCGATGCAGCGCAACGGCATCATCGTGGTGTCGCACCTACCGAGGCAGATCCGCGACGACCCGGCCACGGTGCTCGCGGACCTGGAGGCCGCCTACCACCAGGGCACACAGCGCCCGCGTCCCCCGGTGCGGTCACGCGCGGACTGACCCCGGACACCGCTGTGGGCCGAATGTCACATGCATTCATTTCCATTGCATGCATGTGACATTCGGCCCACCCGAACAGAATTGGGGTGTTACGAACTAGAGCGGAAGCAGGTGGTGCTTGCGCGGGTTCTTGAACACCGTCTTGTCGCGCAGCAACGTCAGCGCCTTGCGGATCTCGAGGCGCGTGGTGTGCGGCTCGATCACCGCGTCGATGTAGCCGCGCTCGGCGGCGATGTACGGCGTCGCGATGTGCTCGTTGTAGAAGTTGATCAGCTGCTGGCGCACCGCGGGAGCGTTGTCACCGGCGGCCTCGATCTGGCGGCGACCGATCACCGCGACGGCACTCTCGGCACCCATCACCGCGATCCGGGCGGTGGGCCAGGCGAAGTTCACGTCGGCGCCGAGCTGCTTCGACCCCATCACCGCGTAGCCACCGCCGTAGGACTTGCGCACCACCACGGTCACCTTCGGTACCGACGCCTCGACGAACGAGAACAGGAACCGGCCGCCGCGCTTGATGACGCCGATCTTCTCCTGCTCCACACCCGGCAGGAAGCCCGGGGTGTCGACGACGAACACGAGCGGGATGTCGTACGCGTCGCACACCCGCACGAAGTGGGCGGCCTTGTCCGAGCTGGCGGCGTCGAGCGCCCCCGACAGGTACAGCGGCTGATTGGCGACGACACCGACGGGCCGGCCGTCGACGCGGGCGAATCCGGTGATGATGTTCGGCGCGACCTGCGAGCGGATCTCGAAGAAGTCGCCGTCGTCGAAAATCTTGAGCAGGATGTCGTGCATGTCGTAGCCGGAGTTGTCAGCGTCGGGCATGAACGTGTCGAGCTCGAGATCGTCCTGCGTGATCTCCGGCTCGAGCCCCGGGTTGACGATCGGGGGCTTCTCCTGCGCGTTCGACGGCATGTAGCTCAGGTACTTGCGGGCCCACTCGAACGCGGCTTTCTCGTCCGGCGCGACGTGGTGCACGTTGCCGTACTCGGCCTGCTTGCGGGCGCTGCCGAGTTCCTCGAGGCTGACGTCCTCACCGGTGACGGACTTGATGACGTCCGGTCCGGTGACGAACATGTACGCCTCCTCGGTGGCGATGACCACGTCGGTGTTGATGGGGGCGTACACGGCGCCGCCGGCGCACTTGCCGAGGATGATCGACACCTGCGGGCACAGACCGGACAGCGGCTCGTGCCGCTTGCCCAGTTCGGCGTACCACGCCAGCGACGTCACGGCGTCCTGCACGCGGGCGCCGCCGGAGTCGTTGATGCCGACGACGGGGCAGCCGATCTTCAGCGCGAAGTCGAGGATCGCGGCGACCTTGCGGCCGAACATCTCGCCGACGCTGCCGCCGAACACGGTCTGGTCGTGCGAGAAGACCGCGACGGGCCGGCCCTCGACGGTGCCGTGACCGACGACGACACCGTCACCGTAGAGGGCGTCGTCGCGGCCGGGCGTCTTCATCAGCGCACCGATCTCGACGAAGCTGCCCGGGTCGAGCAGCATGTCGATGCGCTGCCGGGCACTGGGGATGCCCTTGGCGGCGCGCTTGGCGAGCGCGGCCTCTCCGGCCGGTTCCTTCGCGATCGCGAGATTCTTGCGCAGCTCGGCCAGCTTCCCGGCCGTCGTCGTGGTCACTACTCGATCAGCTCCTCGTGGCCTCGATGTCGGCCAGCTTGCGTGTCAGGTCGGCCCCCACCTTCCCGATGTACGGCTCGTCGACCACCTGGAGGTGGTCGCCGCCGACATGGATGACCTCCAGATTACGGACCGCCTCGCCCCAGCCGCCGTCGGGCTGCCGGGTTCCGAACGCCGGCTCGAGTTCGATGGCGTCGTCGTGGTAGCGGTCCGCCATGTACAGCACCACGTCGCCGTCGTACGGCTCGAGCTTCGCGGTCTGGATGGCCCGGTTGTCCAGCCACGACGTGCGCTGGTGCTCGATGATGCCGCCGGGGATCCTGGTACCGCTCATCCTGAGCAGGTCCATGAGGATGCGCACCTGGCCCTCGTCGTCCGTCGCGGCGAGCTTGTCGTACGGCAGCGGTGCGTCGACCCCGTACGTCTTCTTCGCGAACCTCGCGTACCGCTGCCAGCGCTTGGTGATCTCCTCCGGGGTGTCCTCGACCTTCTCCCCGGCCATGACCGTGTCGATGAGGCCGACGAGCCGCACGTCCTTGCCCTCCGCGCGCAGCAGCTTGGCGACCGCGTAGGCGAGCACACCGCCCAGCGACCAGCCGTACAGCACGTACGGACCGTCGCCCTGGATCTCCTTGATCTGCGGCAGATATTCCTGGGCGCGCTTCTCGATCGGGCCCTCGGTGCGTTCGAAGCCGTACATCGGGGTGCCCTCGGGCAGCCGGCGCAGCAGCGGTTCGTACACGACGGTGGAACCGCCGGCCGGGTGGAACACGAACACCGGGACGGCGTCCGATCCCTCGGGGCGCGGGCGCAGCGTACGGACGAGCCCGTCGATGCGGTCGGCGGACTCCAGGTGCCGGCGCACGCTCTCGGCGAGCTGCTCGATGGTCTCGGCGTCGAGCACGTCGTCGACGGTGATCTCGCCGTTCGCCCGCTCGGTCAGCCGGGCCGCGAGGCGCTCGGCCGTCTCGTCGTCGAGGATCGGCAGGGTGTTGAAGATGCCCTTCGCGGACTGTCCGGTGATCACGGCCCAGGTCGCGAACGTGAGCCGCTCGGCCGCGTCGCGCGGGGGCACGTCGGTGCCGGATGCCTCCGCAACCGCCTGCCGGTCGGTCACGTCGGTGGCCTTGTCGGCTTCGGTGCTCGCACCGGCCTCCGCGGCTTCAGCGGCCTCGGCGGCCTCGGCGGCCTCGAGGATCGCCTCCGCCTCGTGCACCACCCCGGTGTCCTCCACGGCCGAGATCGGAGGCAGCTCGAGCGTCGTGTCCTCCCGCTCGGCGGTTTCGCGGTCGGCGGCCTGCTGTGCGGCGAGGGCGGCGACCTCCTCGCGGTTCTCCACGGCGTACCGCAGGTACTTCGCGACGTCGCGCAGGCTGGCGTCCTTCACCGCGGCGAGCTGCAGCTGCGGGATGTCGAACTCGTACTCGACGCGGTTCTTGATCCGCACCGCCATGAGCGAGTCCAGACCCAGTTCGATCAGCGGGATCTCGACGGGCAGGTCCTCGGGCGCGTAGCCCATCGACTCGGCGACGATCAGCGCCAGCCGATCCTCGAGGGTCTGCGACCCGGCCGGGTTCCACTTGTCGCCGAAGGTCTCGACCACCTCGGGAAGCGTCTCGACCGGCCCGCTGGACCGCTCGGCCGGCGCGGGCGCCGCGGCGGGGGCGGGCAGCGCTTCGCCGGAGGCCACGACCGCGTCGAACAGCAACCGGAACTCGCCGCTCGCCGCATCGCGCCCGTGCACGTGCAGCGACGCGCCGCCGGGGTGCCGGGTCAGGGTGGTGGTGAGGGTGCCGCTGGTGGGGACGTCGCCGTGCGGGACGGACGCGGTGAGGGTGACGTCGGCGAGCGTCTGCGACGCGGCGGCGACGACGAGTTCGCCCAGGTCGGTGACGGCGTCGGCGAGCACCTCCCACACGTGCCGGCCGTCGGGCAGCGCGACGTGCGCGCCGGGCACGCGGGCGTTGCCGCCGGTCCCGATGCGGGTCTCGAGCCAGAACGGCTTGCGCAGGAACACCGTCCGCGGCAGGTCCGCGTACTCGCCGGCCGGAAGCAGGCTGCGCAGGTCCACGGCGTGTCCGTGCACGTACAGCTGGGCGAGGGCGGTGAGCACGCCGAGCGGCTCGTCCTCCTTGCGCTTGAGGGTCTGGATCAGCTGGGTGTCGATCACGCCGGCGGCGTACGCCGTCGCGGCCACGGACATCAGCGCGACGGGGTTGGGTGCCAGCTCGACGAACGTGGTGTGCCCGTCGGTGACGGCGAGCTTGACCGCGTTGGTGAAGTACACGCTGTGCCGCAGGCCCTTGGTCCAGTACTCGACCTGGTGGATGGGGTCGTGGCCGGCGCGGTAGTGGGTGTCCTGGTCGACCGACGAGTACACGTCGACCTTCGGTTTGTGCGGCTCGATGCCGGCGAGTTCGGCGGCGAGCTCGCCGAGCAGCGGATCCACCTGCGAGGTGTGGCTCGCGCCCTTGGTCTGCAGGACGCGGGCGAGCTTCTCCTCCGACTCCGCCCGGGCGACGATCGCGTTGACCTCGTCCTGCGGGCCGCCGATGACGGTGTGCGTCGGCGCGGCGTAGACGCAGACCTCGAGGTGCGGGTAGTCGGTGAGGACCAGCTCGATCTCCGCGGCGCTGTACTCGACGAGCGCCATGAGCCGGATGTCGTCGCCCTCGAGCAGCGCCTCGGCCTCGCCCATCAGGCGGGAGCGGGCGCAGATGACGCGGACGGAGTCCTCGAGCGACAGACCGCCGGAGATGTACGCGGCCGCGGCCTCGCCCATGGAGTGGCCGACGACGGCGGACGGCTCGGCGCCGTGGTGGCGCAGCAGCTTCGCGAGGGCGACCTGGATGGTGAAGATGCCGACCTGCGAGGTCTCGACGTCGTAGTCCTGGCCGTCGTCGAGGAACTTCTCCTTCATGGAGTAGCCGGCCTCGTCCTCGATCAGCTCGTCGATCTCGTCGACGGCCGCGGCGAACACCGGGTTCTCGAGGTACAGCTGCTTGGCCATCTTGCGGTGCTGCGAGCCGAAACCGGACAGCACCCACACCGGCCCGTTGGCGGCGGGGGCGTCGGCGGAGAACACGCCCTGCGCGGGCTTGCCGGCGGCGACGGCGCGCAGCCCGGCGATGGCCTCGGCGCGCGTCTTCGCGATCACGACGGCGCGTGAGCGGCCGTGGTTGCGGCGGGAAAGGGTGCGAGCGACGTCGGCGAGCGGCGTGGTGCTGCCGGCCTCGGTCTCGAGCCAGTCGGCGAGGTCGGCGGCGGCCCGGCGACGACGCGACGGCATCGCCGCGGACACCGCGAGCAGCACCGGGTGTTCCTCGCCCTGCTCCGAGCGAATGTGCCCTTCAGCTCCTTCAGCCGACGGAACGATACGTTCGCTCGACTCCGCGTCCGCTTCGGGTCCGGTGTACTCGCGGACCACGACGTGCGCGTTGGTGCCGCCGAAGCCGAAGCCGGAGACGCCGGCGATCGCCTTGCCGGTGTAGCGCGGCCACTCGGCGCCCTCGGGGATGACCTTCAGGCGGGCCTGCTCGAACGGGATGTACGGGTTCGGCGCGGTGTAGTTCAGCGTCGCCGGCAGGTGGTTCTCCTGCATGGCGAGGACCACCTTGATCAGGCCCGCCGCGCCGGCGGCCGCCTCGAGGTGGCCGAAGTTGGTCTTCGCCGAGCCCAGCAGCACCGGCTTGTCGGCGTCGCGGCCGCGGCCGACGACGCGGCCGAGGGCGTCCGCCTCGATCGGGTCGCCGAGCACGGTTCCGGTGCCGTGGGCCTCGATGTAGTCGACGCCGGACGGCAGGATGCGCGCGTCCCGGTAGGCGCGGCGCAGCACGTCGACCTGGGCCTCCGGGTTCGGGGCCGCCAGGCCGTTGGAGCGGCCGTCCTGGTTGACGGCGGAACCGGCGATGACGGCGAGCACGGTGTCGCCGTCGCGTTCGGCGTCCTCGAGCCGCTTGAGCACGACGAGGCCGCCGCCCTCGGCGCGGACCATGCCGTCGGCGTCGGCCGAGAACGCCTTGATGCGGCCGTCGGGGGCCTGCACACCGAGCTGGTCGAAGCCGAGGGTCGCGGCGGGCGCGACGAGCATGTTCACGCCACCGGCCAGCGCCACGTCGGCGTCGCCGTCGCGCAGGGCGCGCACCGCCTGGTGCACGGCCACGAGCGACGACGAGCATGCGGTGTCCAGGGCGACGGACGGGCCACGGAAGTCGAAGAAGTACGAGACCCGGTTGGCCACGATCGACGTGGCCGTGCCGGTCAGGGCGTACGGGTGTGCGGCGGACGGGTCGCTCACCGCGAGGAGCTGGTAGTCGTTGGCGGAGCTGCCGATGAACACACCGACCGGGCGGCCCTTGAGGTCGCTGGCCGGGATGTGGGCGTGCTCGAGCGCCTCCCAGGTGAGTTCGAGGGCGAGGCGCTGCTGCGGGTCGACCATCTCGACCTCGCGCGGCGACATCGCGAAGAACTCCGCGTCGAAGCCCTTGACGTCGTCGAGGTAGCCGCCGCGGGTGTTGGCTGCGGCGATGGCCGACGAGATCTGCGGATCGTCCGCGAATTCGGACCAGCGGCCCTCGGGGAGGTCGGTGATGCCGTCGCGGCCCTGGGCGAGCAGCTCCCACATCTCCGCGGGGGTGCTCACGTGCCCGGGCAGCCGGGCGGCGAGACCGACGATCGCAACATCGTGCGTCCTGCCGGCCGGACCGGCGGCGTAGAAGGCGCTGTCGTCGCCCTCCGGGAGCTCGGGTTCGCCCTCGATGATGCGCGTGGCCAGCGACGCGATGGTGGGGTGCTGGTAGGCGATCGTGGCGGTGAGGGTGACGCCGAGCAGTTCCTCGACCTCGCCGCTGAGCGCCACGGCGTCGCGGGACGAGAGGCCGAACTCCTCCATCGGGCGATCGTCGGAGATCTGCGCCACCGGTTGCCCGGTAGCCTCGGCGATCCAGTTCCGCAGCCACTCGCGCAGCTGCGCGACGGTCATTTCAGTGTCAGCCATCAACCCACCACGCTACCCGGGAAAGAGAACAATTTTTATACGCTATCGGGGAATGCCTGCTGGGTGTAACCACCGCGCAGGGTTCCCTCGATGTAGGCGGCCTTGCAGGCACGCCGCGCGATCTTGCCACTCGACGTGCGCGGGATCGACCCGGCAGGCACGAGCAGCACGTCGCGCGCGGTCACCCCGTGCCGTGCCGAGATCGCCGCGCGAACGGTGTCCGCGACGGGTTGCGGATCCGCCTTGCCCGCGCCGGGCGCCCGCTCGGCGACGATGACCAGCTGCTCCGAGGCGTCGTCGGGATCGAACTGCAGACCCGAGTGCGAATTCTCGAACACCACCTGCGGCAGCTGGTTGGCCGGCACGGCGAAAGCGGCGACGAAGCCGGGACGCAGCGCGGAGCTGGCCTCCTGCGCCGAGAACTCCAGGTCCTGCGGGTAGTGGTTGCGGCCGTCCACGATCACCAGGTCCTTGACGCGGCCGGTGATGTACAGCTCGCCGTCGACGTACACGCCGTAGTCGCCGGTGCGCAGCCAGTGGGCGTCCGCGGGCGTGCCCTCGGCGTGGCTGCTCGCGGGCAGGCGGTCGACGAGCTTGTTGTGGAAGGTCTCGTCGGTCTCCTGGGTGCGCCCCCAGTACCCGATGCCGATGTTCTCGCCGTGCAGCCAGATCTCGCCGACGTGCCCGTCCGGCACCTCGGTGGCGGTCTCCGCGTCGACGATCGCGGCCCACTGGCTGCGCGCGACGTAACCGCAGGAGACCTGCGCGATGGCGTTCGGCGCCTCCTTGTCGACCTTGACGATGCGGCCGGCGTTGAGCTGTACAGGTACGACGATCCGCTAGCGCGAAGACAAGTGCGGGGCGCAACCATGTCGAGTGGTTGTGGGATCGCTTCGACAGGGAGAAGGAATGAGCGTCGGGTTCGAAGAGTTCATCG
>NZ_WVTE01000080.1:0-9669 GCF_009939605.1 Rhodococcus sp. YH1
GGACGCGCCATCCGGTCCGTCAGGCCGGCACTCACCCTGGTCGTCGGACTGACGGTGATGGCATCGAGTTCTGTGCTCACCGCGTTCGCGCACTCGGCGAAGTTCCCGCTCGTGCTATGGGTGCTGCTGTTCGGCATCGGTATGGGCATCACGACCGCGTCCATCCCCAACCTGGTGATCCACTCGGTGCCGGCCGACGTGCAGGCGTCGATGTCGAGCATGGTGCAGACCTCCCAGACGCTCATCGCGTCGATCTTCCCCGTCGCGGCGTTCACCGTGCTCAACTCGCACGTGGCGACGGTGATCGAGGGCTACGCCTACTACACCGACACGGGCATGGTGGTGTCCTACCTGATGTGCGCCGGTGCATCCGCGGCGTCGCTCGCCGTCGCGGTGGGGCTGCTCCGTCGTCGCGTCCACACCGCGGAGGACGCGAACGCGACGTCGCCGGAGGCGGCCGCGCTCGTCTGACCGAACTCGTCGATCCCGCTGCCGGGTGCGCTCTCGAGCGCACCCGGCAGCGGTCGTGTCCGCGCGGAACGCGGACACATTTCCGTCCTGTGTTTCTCTTCACGACCCGTCGCCGAGCTGTTAGAGTCACCACAATCATTGATTGATCGCTTGATCAGTAGAACGATCCTCTGTCGCAGTGGGAGGCATAGTGACGACGCACAACGATGTGCCGGTGGCGGTGATCGATCGCGCTGCCCGGCTGCTCGAGGCATTCCGCGACAGCGAACGCCTCACTCTGGCCGAGCTCACCCGCCTGACGGGTATGCCCCGCTCGTCGACGCACCGGCTGCTGAACCAGCTCGTCGAGATCGGCTGGGTCCGACGGGACGCACCCGCGTACTCGCTGGGCACGAAGATGCTCGAGCTCGGCTCCCTCGTCCAGCACAACGACGCCCTCCACCGAGCCGCGCTACCCGTCATGCACGAGTTGCACGGCCGCACCGGTCTCGTCGTCCACCTGGCGGTGCTCACGGGCACCGAGGTGCTGTACCTGGAGAAGGTCGGCGGACCCTACTCGATGCGTATCCCCTCCCGCGTGGGTGGCCGGCAACCGGCACACTGCACGGCGCTGGGCAAAGCCCTTCTCGCACAGGGGCAATGCGACGTGGAAGCGCTCTTCGCCGATCACCCTCTCCCCGCCCGGACCCCGCACAGCGTCACCGACCTGGGCCGGCTGCGCAGCGAACTCGCCCGCATGCGCGAACAGCACGTCGCGCACGAACGCGACGAGGCCGCGCCCGGCGTCTCCTGCGTCGCGGCGCCGATCGGACCGGCCGGCAAGTGTGTCGGAGCGATCTCCGTCAGCGGTCCGTCTGCATCGATCCGCGCCACCGCCCTGGCCGCGCCGGTGCGCATGGCCGCACTGACCGCGTGGCGGCGCTTCACCCACCTGCGTGCCGGAAACGTCCGGACTGCGGTGTGACACCGCATTGATCGATTGATCAATAGATGTGGCACAATGGACCGGCCGACGACCACCGAGTCCCGAGGAGTGCCATGGATCCGCACGAGCGCCGCCGCCAGATCCTGGACAGATCCGCACAACTCTTCGCTTCCAAAGGGATTGCGTCGACCACCATCCGGGAGATCGCCGACGAGGTCGGCGTCTACTCCGGGGCGCTCTACCACTACTTCCCGTCCAAGGAAGCGATCGTCACCGAATTGATCCGCGAGTACATCGACGACCTGAGCGGGCGGTGTCGCGAGATCACCGCGCAGTCCCAGACCCCGGTCGAGCGGATCGAGGCGCTCGCGTTGCTGGCCCTGTCCACGTCGGAGGACTACCGCGGCGCCACGACGATCTGGCAGCGCGAGGGCGAGTACATGCGCGACCGCCTCGTCGAGGCCGATCTGGCCGAGACCGCCGACGAGGTCGAGAGAGCGTGGCGGGCGGCCATCGCCGACGGCGTGGCCGAGGGGATGTTCCGCGACGACATCGACCCGGACGCGTTCTACCAGTTGATCCGTGACGCCGTCTGGCAGGCACCGCGCTGGCACCGCCCGACCGCAGAGCGTTCCAACGCCGATCTCGCTCGCGAGATCACCCGCATCTTCGTCGACGGCTTCCGCCCCCGCGCCGAATGACCGGCCACGGGGGCGCCCGCGCATCGACCGGTCAGACCCGGCGCGCCAGGGTCTCATCGACCTCCTTCTGCCAGTTCTCCAGCGCACGGGTGGTATCCACCTCGAATTCGAAGCGCTGCACCATCTCCGGGGTGACGTCCTCGACGTCGACGAAGAACTGGCTGTACCAGCGCCGCAGCTGGTAGACCGGCCCGTCCTCCTCCGTCAGCAGCGGATTCTCGATCCGGGTCTTGTGCTTCCAGATCTCGACGTCCTGCTTGAACTGCGTCTCCACACCCTCGGTGAACATCGTCGCCATCGCCGCGGCTTCCTCGTCCCCGACCCCGTCCACCTTCTTGACGATGGTCCCGAACTGCAGCACGAACGAGTCCTGCGTGACCGGGTAGTGGCAGTTGACGAGCTTGGTCTCGACCGTCACGTCTCCGGCGACCGTGTAGACGGTGTCGAGCATGAAGGACGGTCCGTAGTACATCGCGTCCGAGATCGTCTGCGAATCCGGCAGATCCAGCTGCACACCCGTCTTGATGTCGTCACGGCCGGTCGAACGCATGTGCTGCGCGGCGATGTGACCCTCGAAGACGTTCTTGAAGTACTGCGGCATCTGGAAGTGCACGTAGAAGAAGTGTGCCATGTCGACGACGTTGTCGACGATCTCCCGGCAGTTCGATCCCGTCACGTGGAAGGTGTTCCACGTCCACTCGCTCCAGGTGTCGGTCCCGTAGTCCGCGATTCCGGGGATGGTCACGTCCGCCGGCGGCGGGTTGCCCTGCGGGTCGTTCCACACGAAGAGCAAGCCGTTGCGTTCCATGTTGATCCAGGACTTCGTCCTGGCGATCTTCGGGGTGCGGCGGGCGTACGGCACCTCCGCGCACCGGCCGTCGCCGCCCCATCGCCAGTCGTGGAACGGGCACGCGATCGTGTCGCCCTTGATCTCGCCCCGGGCCAGATTGCCGCCCATGTGCCGGCAGAAGGCGTCGAGGACGTGCAGGGCGCCCTTCGAATCCTCGAAGACCACCAGGTCGGTCCCGAATACCTTGATCTGATGCGGCTTTCCGTCGTGGAACGTCTTCGCCAGTCCGAGGCAGTGCCAGCCGCGGGCGTACCGCGTCGGGTTGCTGCCCGTCTCGATGCTCCGAACCTCGATGGTCTCGGGTTCAACAGTCATGAAGTCCTCCAGGTGATGTGCTTCCGGGTGCGGCGACGGACGCCGGACCGACTACGGTTCGACCCGCTGCGAGGGCACGAGCCGGCCGTCACGCACGGCTCGATCGACCGACTCGTGCAGCGCTCCGCAGCGGGGCAGGTAGGTCGTGGTCTCCCCCGCACAGGCCGCCGCGGCGAACTCGCGGCAGGTGTCGCGGGCCGGCCCTGTCCACTGAATGCTCGTGTGCACGGGGCTGTACTTCGCCACGAACACGGTGTTGCCACACGCATGACAGTCGAGCGACTGCATCGATCACTTCCTTCCTCGGGTACCTCGAGCGTAGGAATTTCTCCGCGCTGTGGCTGCGGGGTGTCAGCTCAACGGGACACCTTTTCCGAGGCGGGATTCGGGACCGGGGTCAGGACGCATCGCGTGCCGGTGTGCGTGCCGGCCGGGTCGGTGACTCCGCCGAGCAGAACGAGCGGGGCGCGCACCACCGCTCACCGGTCGGCGATTTCGCGAAGGTGATGCCCCAACCGGTCACGCTCGGCGTCCGACTGTTCGGCAAGCTCGCACCGAAGGTCTACCCGTATCGGGACCTGCATCCCCTGGAACAGGCTCCGCAGTTCCTGCCCCTCAGACGTCCCGCTGGGGCAGGATCTCGACGTACCCGTCGGTTCCGTTCACGCGGATCTGTTGCCCGTCGCGAATCAACCGGGTGGCACCCTCCACACCCACGACGGCCGGCAATCCGTACTCCCGCGCGATCACCGCCCCATGGGTCATCAGTCCGCCCACCTCCGTCACCAGGCCTTTGATCGCGACGAACACGGTAGTCCAGCTCGGATCGGTGTAGGCGGTGACCAGGATGTCGCCCGCCTCGAGATCGGCCTGCGCCATATCCGACACGACACGGGCTCGCCCCTCGATACTCCCGGCGGACACCGGCGTACCGGCCAGCGCTCCAGGCGGGACGCCTTCGCGCCGATACCTTCCGGCGACGACCTCGCCGTCCGATGTGAACACCCGGGGCGGCGTGAGCGCCTGGTACGAGCGGAATGCGGCCTTTCTCTCACGGATGAGCTGGTCACACGATCGGTGCGTGAGCACGACCTCGCGCAGCTCGTCGAACCTCAAGTAGAAGATGTCTTCCTCGCGGCGAAGCACACGCGCCTGCACGAGCCGCTCGGCCTCGCCCAACAAGGCTTGCTTGTATACAAAGTAGCGGCTGACCATGCCGTATTTCGGATACTCCCGATACCCGGAGAAGGCGCGGACACGGTCGATCATCCGCTTGGCCTCACAGGCTTTTCGCTCTCCGTCCGGCAAGGCGCGCAGACGCTCCAGCAACTGGTGTTCCTTCTTGCGAGCCTCTCGCCGCCCGTGCTCGAAGCGTCGCTTTCCAGCGCCCGGCCCGAAGTTTCTGATGTTGCTCATGAGCATCGGCACCAAGGTGGTGGGGCGTTCGCTCCAGCGCGGTCTCGTGATGTCGATCTCGCCGACGCAGCGCATGCCGTGCTTGTCGAGGTAGGCCTCGATCGCCGCGCGCGCCTGCGGGCCGCCGGCGCGTTTCGCCAGCTCGTCCAGGAAGCTCCCCTCCTCGAAGCCCGCGTCCTCGACGTGCTGCAGAAAGGCCACCACGTCCGGGTGCGGCCGGATCGCGTCGGCCACGCCCACGAGCGCCAGGCCCATCTCCGACGTGACGTTGCGCGGGACCGATTGCGTGAGCGTGTCGGCTGCGTTCTTCTCGCCCAGCCAGGCCTGAAGCCGATCGTTGAGCCACCAGGCTGCTTCCATCGCCGCCGTGATCACCTGGTGGCTCCGCGGGTCGAACAGGATCCGCCTCAGCTCCTTGAGGTCGGCCGAGATGAAGTCGAGCAGCGCCGCTCCGGACTTGGCCCGGATCTCGCGCTTCAACATCGCGACAGAGGCCTGGCTCTGCGCCATCAACTCGGCGACGATGCCCTCGTCGGCCTCGATCAGGGCAGGTGCATCGCCGGCCGGTACACCGTCGGCCCCGTCGTCCGGACACCACCTGATGAAGTCGACGCGTTCGACGATGGTCGCCAACGCATCCCCGAGAAGCGGATCGGACTTGCCGAGAGCGTCCAGCAGTCCCGTTCTCTTCACCGGCGAAGCCAGAGCCTGGGTGACATCGACGAACAGCCGACCTCCCGCCTCCCTCGTGGGTGCCGGACTCGTCAGTTGCCACAGGGAGATCCCCAGGGGCTTCATCGGGTCGGTCATCATCTGCTGGTGGCCGACAGAGACGTACACACGGTTCTCCCCGTCGTCGACCACGGGGGCCGGGAACAGCGTGGTGATCGGGCGACTTTGCACGATTCGGAAACCGTCGTCGACCAGGCACCATTCGATGTCCTGAGGACTGCCGAAGTGCGCTTCGATTCTTCTGCCCAGCCGCTCGAGTTGCACAACTTGCTCATCTGTCAGCACCGATCGGTTCTGCTGCTCCTGCTCGATTCCCTGCATGTGCGTGCCACCGGCTGGCGCTGCTTGGACGGCGCGTTGTTTGGTGGCGACGGTCCTGTCCGTGACTTTGCCGTCACGCACCTTGTAGACGTCCGGGTTCACCAAGCCGGAAACGAGGGACTCGCCGAGTCCGAAGCCTGCCTCCACCGACGCGACCTTCCGATTGGAGGTGATGGGATCGGCCGTGACCAGAATCCCGGCCGCCCACGGGAACACCATCCGCTGGACAACCACCGCCATGCGAACCTTCCGCTGGTCGAAACCGTTGCGCAGACGGTAGGTGACGGCTCGCTCGGTGAACAATGAAGCCCAGCACCGGCTCACGTGCCGGAGAATCGCCGCTGGGCCCGAGACGTTCAGGTACGTGTCCTGCTGACCGGCGAAGGATGCGGTCGGCAGATCCTCGGTCGTCGCGCTGGATCGGACCGCATATGCGGCTTGTTCACCGAGCCGGGCGAGAGAGCGGACGATCTCCGACACCACATCGTCAGGGATGACGCACTCTTCGACCGCACGGCGGATCTGCGCACTGAGCACGCGGATCGAATCGCGATCCGCCGCCTCGAGATGCGACAATCGATCGAGCCGATCGTCGAGGGACGGCACTTCTGCCACGACCCGCCGGAAGGCGTCAGTCGTCACGCAGAACCCCGCCGGCACACGTATGCCTTCGATTCGCGACAGCTCTCCGAGGTTCGCGCCCTTTCCGCCGGCGACCGCAACCTGCGTCCGATCGATCTCCCGGAAGTCCAGTACATATCCCATTCCCCTGCCCTCACCTGTAGATTCCGGCGTTCCGCAGGCGATTATCGGCCACAATTCCGGGCCTCATGAGAGCCTCGAATCGTGTATAACGTAGAAGGGGGGCAGGGACAGCACACCGTCGTGGCGGACCGATATGCCCCGGCATGGTTGATCAGGGCGGAACAACCCTTCGGCCTTCTCCTCCTTGATGATTCGATTGCACATGGCCACGGGACCGAGCCGGGCCGGACCGGGCCGGTGCGAGCACATCGGGCATCTGGACGTTTCTCTCTTCCGCGACAAGGTACGAGTAGCGATGTCCGTCGCACGTCTCAGCGCATCAGCGCTTGACCGCCGTCGACGGGGAGCGAGTGACCGGTGATGTACCGTGCCGCCGGACTGCACAGGAAGACCACCGCCGGACCGATGTCGGTTTCGGGGTCGCCCAGCCGCCCGAGCGGCACGGTGTCGAGATACGCCCGCGCTTCGTCCGGACTCTCCTGCGCCCACACCTCGAGGGCGGATGAATTGGCCAACGGGAGAATCGCATTGACTCGAATCCCGTCGGCGGCCCACTCACACGCCGCCGTGCGGGTGAGGACGCGGATCGCCTCCTTGGCGGCCGCGTAGCCACCGTATCCGGACGGGTCCCAGCGCACCCCCGCCGCGGACCCGAGATTGACGATCGAGCCGCCGCCCTTCAGATGCGGGTGACACGCCCTCATCAGCCGCAGTGTCGCGGTCGGCCCGGAATCCATCCCCCGCTGATAGACCTGTTCGTCGAGGTCGAGCAATCGTCCGTGGACCGTCGACTGGGCGTTGTTCACCAGGATCGACAGGCCGCCGAATCGCGCGATCACCCGCTCCACCAGGAGATCGATCCCGGCCGCATCGGTGACATCGCACACGAAGGCGGCAGCGCGGCCGCCGCGCTCCTCGATCTCCGCCGCCACCTTCTCGATCTTGTCGGCCGTCCTCCCCACCACGGCCACCCGGGCTCCGGCCGCAGCCAACGCCAGGGCGATGCCGCGTCCCACCCCCTGCCCCGCTCCCGTCACCAGCGCCGTCTCACCGTTCACAGAGTTCACGTCCGTCTTCCTTGCTCGGGACCGCACACCGCTGCGCGCGCTCATTGAGTAATCGATCAATCAATTACGATCGATGATGCCGGTTGCGACCGGACCCCGGTAGGTGTACCGGCGGGTAACTTCCGGCACCCGCGGACGCCCTTGCGTTGCGATGAGACCCTGACAGCTGTGGAAATGGTGATCGCGGTGAATCCGGAGCCGGCGTCCAAGCTGGGCTACCTGCTGCGGGTACCCCTCGACGGCGGGCTGGTGTTTCGCACCTCGGGAACCTGGCCGCGCACGAAGGCGCTGTACTGCCATCCGGTGCCGATCGACGAATGGCCCGACGACCCCGAGGTGGTCGAGCGGGTGGCCGTGCGGGCGTGTGCGCGGCGCGGCGCGGCAATCGATCTGGTACTCGATCGGGGCCGGGAGAACCGATCGCAGATCGTGTACACCACCGCGCGCGGGCGCGACGTGGTGTTCTGGCAGTCCCCGCGGACCCGCAAACAGGCCCGGCCGAACGTGCGCACACCCACCGCCCGGGCCGCCGGCATCGCCGAGCTGCCCATCGTCGTCGACTCGCACGAGCGTTACGCCTACCGGTTCGCCGACCAGCAGGTCGGGCTCACCAAACGCGCACTGCCGTGCGGGGACTACGGGGTCTTCCTCGAGGACCGCCTCGTGGCCTCGGTCGAACGCAAGTCGGTGCCGGACCTGGTCTCGAGCCTGACGAACGGCACGCTGCGCTACGCGCTGGCCGAATTGGCGGCCCTACCGCGGGCCGCGATCGTGGTCGAGGACCGGTACTCGGCGATCTTCGCGCTCGAGCGGGTGCGGCCGGCGACCGTCGCCGACGGTCTGGCCGAGTTGCAGGTGCGCTGGCCGAACGTGCCGATCGTGTTCTGCGACAACCGCGCCCTGGCGGAGCAGTGGACCTACCGCTATCTGGCGGCGGCCTACGTCTGGGCCGAGGCAGAGAACACGGCGATCGCCCGCATTGCGGCACCGCGCCCGGTCGACGCGCCCGCTGCCGAATCCGGGGACATCGCCGAATCCGAGAGCGGCGCCGGGGAGGTGGCACCGCCGGCGCCGTCCACCGCCGAGGTTCGGGCCTGGGCACGTGCCCAAGGCCTCCCGGTGCCGGATCGGGGCCGGCTCCGTCCCGATATCTGGCAGGCGTGGAGCTCGGCTCACCCCGAATAACGACCCTGCCCCGAGCCGGACCGCATCGACGACGCCGGCACCGGGGCGGGCGGTCACACCCGGCGCCTGCCCGGACGGCTCAGGGACCATGTACCAATCCGACTGCGGCCCTGATAATCTCGCTCCTCGCTTCCGCCGAACGACCGACGCCGACCGCCGAGTGGACAATGGCCGCACCTTCCACCAGGCTGACCACGGTCGCCGCGACCGCGAGGCTCCGCGACCGGTCGAGATCGGGGCGAACGCAGGCCACGAGGTCGGCCACGTGACCGACGTATCCGGTGCTCTTCTCGTCGGCGTGGATGGGCGGAATCACGAGTGTGGTAGCCGCTGCCCTGATATCCGAGCGCGGCGGAGGTGCCACCTCGGTCGATATCGCAGTTCGCTGGGACATGAACGACATGGCCGGCATCGATTCGGTCGACTTCATGGATCGGCTCGGATACGACTACGAGGTTCGTCGGGGCGGACTACCGGTGACGGTGGCGCCGTTGACAGATCCGCGGATCGTGAATATCGCCGGGTCGCGCACCAAGGTGGTCCGAATCGACACCCCCGAACAGCTGACGCTGCCGATCACCCTCGATGTCGGCACCGTGTCCACACGCATCGGCTTCAGCTCGGGCGCGGCCACCACGGCGTTGCTCGCAGCGAAGAAGGTCGGGTTGTTCAGGTGGGGCAAGGGGGACCGGTGGACATCCGTACGCCGGTCGTTGTTGTACTCGCCCGGCGAGGGAGGGAACGCCGAGATCCGGGTCGACGTCGACGGCGAGGGCGGAAGGACATCGGCAACTAGCAGGAACACGTACAGCGTGGGATAGATGTACTCGCGGTCGCGGGTCTGCCCCTCGGGCATGCCGTCGTGCAGCCAGTGCGACATCGCACTGTCGTCCGGGTGTTCGATCCAGTGGTCGATCAGGG
>NZ_WVTE01000081.1:0-9556 GCF_009939605.1 Rhodococcus sp. YH1
CGACCGGCTCGACACCCACGAGCAGGTTCTCGCCGACATCCGGGCCCTGTACGGCCCGATCGACGTCGCGGTCCTCGCGTTCGGCATCCTCGGCGACCAGCGCCGCGCCGAACACGACGCCGCCCACGCCGTCGCGATCGTGCACACCGACTACGTCGCCCACGTGGCGCTGCTCACGCACCTCGCGGCGCAGCTGCGCGCCCAGGGTTCGGGCCGGATCGTGGTGTTCTCGTCGGTGGCGGGGGTGCGGGTGCGCCGGGCGAACTACGTGTACGGCTCCGCGAAGGCCGGCCTCGACGGATTCGCCGCCGGCCTGGCCGACGCGCTGCACGGCAGCGGCGTGTCCCTGCTGCTGGTGCGGCCCGGGTTCGTGATCGGCCGGATGACCGAGGGCATGAGCCCCGCGCCGCTGTCGAGCACCCCGGACCGGGTCGCCGATGCGGCGGTGCGGGCGTTGCACCGCGGCCGCGGCGAGGTGTGGGTGCCGGCGGTGCTGCGGCCGGTGTTCTTCGGGATGCGGCTGCTGCCGCGCCCGATCTGGCGGCGGCTGCCGCGCTGACCGGCGCGGTCAGCGGTGGCGCGACTCGAGCAGCCGCAACCACACCTCGCCGACCGTCGGATATGCCGGTACCGCATGCCACAGCGTCTTGAGCGGCACCGCCCCGACCACCGCGACGGTGGCCGCATGCAGCAGCTCGGCCACGTCGGTGCCCACGAACGTCGCCCCCACCGCGGTGTCGGTCGCGCGGTCGACGACGAGGGCGGCGCGGCCGGTGAAATCGTCCCGGGCCAAAGCGGATCCGGCCACGGCGATGTCGACCTCGAGCACCTCGACGTCGAGGCCGTCGGCGCGGGCGCCGGCGGCGGTGCGGCCCACCGACGCGACCTCCGGGACGGTGAACACCACCTGCGGCACCTGCCCGTGGTCGGCGCTCGCCCGGTAGCGCGGCGCGTCGAGGTCGCGGCCCTCGGCGCGGGCGGCGATCACGTCGCCGCACACCCGGCCCTGGTACTTGCCCATGTGCGTCAGCGCCGTCCGGCCGGTGACGTCGCCGACGGCGTAGAGCCAGCGTCCGTCCGTCCCGGCGACGGTCATGTGGTCGTCGGTGCGCAGCGGGCCGTCCCCGGCCACCCCGACCGCGTCGAGACCGAGGTCGGCGGTGGCGGGCCGGCGTCCGGTCGCGACGATCAGCTCGTCGACCTCGAGGTCGCCGCCGTCGTCGAGACGCAGCCGCACCGGGCCGCCGTGGAGGCGCCCCACGCCGGTGTCCGCGACGTCCGGGCGGGCCACCTCCGCCACCGTGGTGCCGAACCGCAGCCGCACGCCGTGCTCGCGCAGCGCCGCGGCGACCGCGTCGCCGGCGAACGGTTCGGTGCGGGCGAGCAGCCGCTCCCCGCGCACCAGCATCGTCAGGTCCTCGGTGCCCAGCTCGCGCAGCCACGTGGCGACCTCGCAGGCGACGACGCCGCCGCCGACGATCGCGGCGCGCCGCGGCACCTGCTGCAGGTTCGTCGCGTCCCGCGACGTCCACGGCCGGGCGGCGCGCAGCCCGGGCAGGTCGGGGACGGCGGCGGTGGTGCCGGTGGCCACCACCACCGCGTGCCGTGCCCGCAGCCGGCGCGGCTGCGGGCCGTCCACGGTGACCTCGCACGGCCCGCTCAGCCGGCCGTGCCCGCGCACGACGTCGATCCCGGCGCCGCGGGCCCACTCGACCTGCGCGGCGTCGTCGCGGCCGCTGGTGAACGCGTCGCGGCGGGCGAGGACGTCGGCGACGTCGACGCCGTGCGCGGCGACCTTGGCGGCGACGCCGGGCATGTGCCGGGCCGCGCCGAGCACCTGCCCCGGTCGCAGCAGCGCCTTGCTCGGCATGCACGCCCAGTAGGAGCATTCGCCGCCGACCAGTTCGTGTTCCACCAGCACCGCGGTGCGGTCGCTGCCGGCGATCGCATAGTCGGCGGCATTCTCCCCGGCGGGCCCGCCGCCGAGGACGATGACATCGAACACGTCGGACTCGGAACCGGCACCGATGGTCATGACCTCACGGTAGGCCGCGCCCGGACCGCGCGACCCCGGAATGCGGCGACCCCGGAATGCGGCGGCCGCGGCGCGGATCAGCGCAGGGCGGGGGAGTCGGCGTCGAAGATCAGCCCCATCGGGGCGAGCACCCGCACCACCTGTTCGGCGGCCCACTCGTCGAGGTCGCACAGCAACAGCACCGGCCACGGCGTCACCACCAGGGGGCGGTCCACGGCCGCGAGGAACTCCGCCATCCGCGCCGGCAGCACCGCCCCGGGCAGACCGCCGCCGAGGGTGACCGCCCCGTCGGGCTGGTCGAGCCATCCCACGGGCCGGGCCGGGGCCGGCGGGTGCGGCGCCGCCGGCTCCGACGGCTCCAGACCCAGGGCCGCGAGGGTCGCGGCGACGCCGGCGCGGCGGGGCCGCTGCGCCGCCGCGACCAGCGCCTCGACGACGTCGCCGGGGGGCAGACGCACCCCCGAGTCGGTGCCGTCGAGCAGCAGCGCCCACCGCCCGTCGGGCAACGCCAACGCCCCCACCTCGGGGGCCAGGGCCGCGATGTCGCCGGTGCCGTCGTCGATCCCGACGACGATCTCGCGGTCCGGTACGATCCCGTCGAGGCGGTCCTGCACCCCGGCCAGCGTCTCCCACACGTCCACGTGCCCGCCGATGCGACCGGACAGCGGCGAGACGAGCAGGCGGTGCCGGTGCTCGCCGGGCAGGTCGAAGCCGTGACCGGTCAGCCGCGCGGTGAGCGCGGTGCGGTCCCCGCGCATCCCGAGGCCGCCGGCGGTGAGGACGAGGGTGCCCCCGGCGTGCTCGTGGGCGAGTTCGGCGAGGACCTGCAGCTGCGCCGCGGTCAGCCGGCCCCCCGGGAGGGGCACCTCGACCAGGTCGGCCACGGCGGGATCATGGGCATGCGGCATGCCCTCCAGGCTAGACGGCGCCGGTCGGCGCGCCGGCGGCGCGGTTTTCCGTAGGGTGTGCCCCATGACCCCGACCTTCGCCGACCTCGCCGCCGCGAAGTACGTGCTGCTGACCACGTTCCGCAAGGACGGCACCCCGGTGCCGACCGCGGTGTGGGCGGCCGCCGACGCCGACCGGCTGCTGGTGTGGACCGTCACCGACTCCTACAAGGTCAAGCGGCTGCGCCGCGATCCGCGGATCACCCTCGCGGTGTGCGACGTGCGCGGCAACCCGCGCAGCGACGCGGTCCCCGGCACCGCTACCGTGCTCGATGCCGCCGGCACCGAGCGGGCGCGGGCCGTGATCAGCCGCAGATACGGGATCCTCGGGTGGCTCACGGTCAAGGGCAGCGTGCTGCGCCGCGGCCGCGCCGGCACCGTCGGCATCGCCTGCGCCGTCGACGCGGGCGCCACCGCTCCGGAGACGGGCACCCCGGCCCCCGGGCACGGCGGGTGACGGGGAGCGCAGCGATGCCGCACAGCTGAGAGCGCGTCGGCGCACATCCGATGCCGGCGGTCCGGGGTGCGAGGCACGAAGCCCTCGACAGCTGTGCTGCTAGTGCGGTAGCCGGGCGCCGCCGGGGGTGGTGGCGAAGACGTGGGCGTGCGACGGGTCGATGCGGACGTGCACGACCTGGCCTTTCTCCGGTGGATTTCGCCAGTGGACCCTGGCCACCATTGGCTCGTGCCGTCCGCCCACCTGAGTGCGTCCGAAGATGAACGCTTCCGAGCCGAGTTCTTCGACCACGTCGACCTCGAGTTTCAGTCCGCCGGAGTCGGCGATCTCGACGTGCTCGGGCCGGATCCCGAAGACAACCTCCCGGCCGGCGGCCGCCAGGGTGTCCCGCGGCACCGGAATCACCTGCCCGCCGAAGCGGATTCCGCCGTCGGTGACGGGCACGGTGAACAGGTTCATCGACGGTGAACCCATGAATCCGGCGACGAAGACGTTCGCGGGCCGGTGGTAGAGCTCGCGCGGTGACGCGCACTGCTGCAGCACCCCGCCTCGGAGGACGGCGACCCGGTCGCCCATCGTCATCGCCTCGACCTGGTCGTGCGTGACGTAGACGGTGGTCGTGCCCAGGTGGCGCTGCAACTGGGCGATCTGCGTCCGGGTCTGCACCCGCAGCTTCGCGTCGAGATTCGACAGCGGCTCGTCCATGAGGAACACCTGAGGCTGGCGGACGATGGCGCGGCCCATGGCAACTCGCTGCCGCTGGCCCCCCGACAACGCCTTCGGCTTGCGGTCCAGATACGCGCCGAGGTCGAGCATGTCGGCGGCCTCGGCGACGCGGCGGCGGATCTCGGACTTGTCGGTACCGGCGAGTTTGAGCGCGAAGCCCATGTTCTCCGCGACGCTCATGTGCGGGTAGAGGGCGTAGTTCTGGAACACCATCGCGATGTCGCGTTCCTTGGGTTCGGCGTGCGTGACGTCGCGGCCGCCGATGGTGATGCGACCGCCGTCGACGTCCTCGAGGCCGGCGAGCATGCGCAGCGACGTCGACTTACCGCAGCCGGACGGGCCGACCAGGACGAGGAATTCGCCGTCCTCGATGTGCAGGTCGAGTTGGTCCACCGCGGGGCAGTCCGAACCGGGGAACAGTCGGGTCGCGTGGTCGTACGTGATGGTTGCCATGAGAAAAGAGAGTCCCTCCACCGGCAGGAACGTGCCGGACGATCCGAGTGAGGTGAGTGGTGTGGGTATCGGTGCTGTCAGGGCGTCGTGGTCCAACTGTCGGTACCGGTGAACGGCACGTAACTCGAGGAGGAGATGGTGCCGAATTGCGGTCCGTCGCCGTTGTCGAAGCCCCACGTCGTCCAGTTGCCGTCCCGTGTCCGCCGCATCTGCACCGCGTACAGGTCGGCGGTGTCGATGTTCGCCGCCTCGGTGATCTTCCACGGCCCGAGCGGGGACTGTCCTTCGGCGATCCAGGTCCCCGCTTGGTGCCCGGCGTGAACGCTGGTGTTCTTGGGCGCGCAGGAGAACACCAGGACCGGTTTCCCGTTGACGGTGTGTGCCTGCAGGACTTCCATCTCGCCGAATCCGGCGGGCGTCGAGAGTGGGGGGTGGATGTGCCAGTGGCTCAGGTCCTTGCTGGTGGCGTGGCCGACGACGGCGCGGCCCTCGGGATCGCCGGAGTTGGCGCGGGCGGTGATCAGCATGTGCCACCGACCGGCGTGTTCGAAGACGTAGGGGTCGCGCCAGGCTTCGTCCGGCCAGGTGCCCTCGCCGAGGCGTTCGTACCAGCGGCCGTCGGCCTCGAGGACGAGGTCGGGGTCCTTGGTCCAGGTGACCAGGTCCGAGGAGGTTGCGCGGCCGATGCGTTGTACGAGGCCGTTCTCGGCCCGGCTCACGCCGGTGTAGAACATGCTCCAGCGTCCGCCGGTGTCGCGGACGACGGAGCCGGTCCAGGTCGCGAGGTCGTCGAACGCCGGGGCGTCGGAGGCCGCCACTGCGTCGGCGGTCAGGGTCCATTGCTCGCCGTCCCGCGAGGTCGCGTGTCCGATGGCCGCACGGTAGTGGCGGCGTTCGCGGTCCTGCAGGGCGCGCGAGGCGCGGAGGAAGAACAGGTGGTAGTCGGTGCCGTCGTCGGTCATCCAACTGTCCCAGACCCAGTGGTCGGGAAGGGCGAGGCGCATCAGGTCTCCTGGGGTGTTCGGCAATCGGGGCGCGACCGTCGTGCTCTCAGCGCGGAGAGTCGTCTGCGGTCGCCGCTGTCGGCCGCCTTCGGTCCGGCGCCGGTCCGGTGCTGGCGCGGACGGTGAGTGTCACCGGGGCCGTGACGGCGGTGGGTACGCCGCCGTCCGCGGTGGGGCTGGGATTCAGCGTTTCGAGGACCAGGCGGGCGGCGATCTCGCCCTGCTCGCGGACGGATTGGTGCACCGTGGTCAGGTCGGTGAGTGCGGCGAGGGGGTGATCGTCGATCCCGACCACGGAGACGTCGTCGGGTATCCGCAGGCCCCGGCGGCGCAGGGTTCTGATCGCGCCGAGGGCGAGTTCGTCGCTGTGCGCGAACACCGCCGTCGGGGCGTGCTCCGGGGCCGCGTCGAGAATGTCGGCCATCGCCGATGCGGCGTGGAGGCCGCCCCAGTCGACGTCGCGGATGAGAGCGTGATCGACCGCGATCCCGGCCTCGGTCAGGGCGTCGACGTACGCCGCCGAGCGGCCCGGGCGGGCCGGCCAGCCCGGCTGGTCCGGGTCGTGGGCGGCGATCATGGCGATGCGCCGGTGGCCCAGTTCCAGGAGATGGTCGACGGCCAGGCGGCCGGCACGATAGTCGTCGATGCAGACGTAGGGGTAGTCGGCGTTCTGCCCGCCGGCGGCGATGATGCTGACGCCCATCAGGGCGAGCCGTTCCTGCTCGTGCTGGTCGACCGGGAATGCGACCACCACGACGGCGTCGACCTTCCGGCGGGCGGGCAGCCGGGTGAAGAAGTCGTGGCGGTCGTCGGGGCCGCCGACCTGGTACAGCAACAGGTCGAAGTGGGCCGCGGAGAGCACCGTTTCGATGCCGCTCACCATCTCGCCGAAGAACCAGCGCTCGAGGTGGGGGACGGCCAGCGCCACCCGTCGTGTCGGGCCGCCGGCGAGGCGGACCGCATCCGGGGAGACGACGTAGTCGAGACGGCGGGCGGTGGCGAGTACCTTCGCCTTCGTCGCCGCGGACACACCGTACGAGTCGTTGAGGGCGCGTGAAGCCGTCGTCAGTGAGACCCCCGCCTCCCGGGCGACGTCGCTGAGGCTCAACGCTGCAGGTCGATTGGACACAAGCCCGATGGTAGACCGATCGACCTTGATTTCGGAAGCGCTTCCGACATACGCTTCGGAAGCGCTTCCGAAATGTGATGCGCATCTCAACGCGGAGGAGTTATGGACTCACACCACTCGACCCCGGCCCGGCGGGCACGCAGATTCGCCGCCCTCGCAGGCGCCGCGGTCCTGCAGACGGTGGTGGTGGCGTGCGCGCCGCCGGGCAGCGGTAACACCGCGACCGTCCCGACCGACCCGGTGCCGGTGAACATCGATCTCGGCACCGACCCGATCGAGTTGACCCTGTACGACGGTGCGGGGTTGAAGAAGATCGACGAGGCCCTGATCGCGGCGTTCACCGAGCGCCATCCGAACGTGACCATCACCCCGCGCTACGACCCGGACGAGGTGCAGGCCGTCAACGCCCCCCGGGTGCTCGCGTCGGAGAATCCGCCGGACATCGCGCGGATCATCGCGCTGCCCGCCGCGGTAGCCAACCACCAGCTCACGGCCCTCGATCCGTGGGCCGACGCCTACGGCTGGAACACGCTTCCGCCGGGGCAGAGTGCCATGTACCGGGTCGATGCGAACGGAATCCGCGGCACCGGCCCGCAGTACACGATGGCCAGCGGGTTCACGGTGACCGGGCTCTACTACAACAAGGAGCTTGCGAACCGGATCGGGATGGTCGAGCCGCCCACCACCGTCGCGGAATTCGAGCAGGCCCTGGCGTCGGCGAAAACTGCCGGACTGATCCCGATCATGGCCGGCAACAAGAGCGCGCAGGTCACCTTCCTGGTCCAGATGATGCTGAACAACGCCCTCGGCCCGGACGCGGTCAACGGCTGGGTCTTCAACGCGCCCGGCGCCACCCTCGACACCCCCGCCGCGGTCGACGCGGCCGCGGTGGTGGCCGGCTGGGCAGCGAAGGGCTACTTCCCCGCGGACACCAACGGCACCGACGCCACCGCCGCCGCCGGACGGTTCGCTGCGGGCGAGGCCCTGTTCTATGTCTCCGGGAACTGGGATGCCGCGACCCTACAGGCCAAGATGGGCGAGAACGTCGGCTTCACCCTTCCACCCGCGCCCGCCGGGTCACCCGTGCTCGCCATGTCCGACCCGGTGTCGAACTTCGCAATACCCTCGGGGTCGGACGACAAGAACGCCGCCGCAGCCTTCCTGGACTTCCTCCGGTCCGACGCGGGCCGGCAGGTCGTGGTCGACGCCGGCTTCGCCCCGTCCGGTACCGGCCCGGTCCCGGCCACCGCACCCGGATCGCTGGGCGCCCAGATCCAGGCGGCCTTCGACATACTGGTCGCCGCCGACGGCCAGGTCCAATTCGTCCAGAACGCCACCAACGGCATGTCCGGCACCTGGCTACCGCAGGTCCAGATGCTCGTCGCCGGCCGAACCACGCCCGGCGAGATGATGGCCGCCGTCCAATCCGCATACGAGCAGGACCTCCTGAGATGACCTCCACCGCACACGCCCCCCAGACATCCCCCACCCGGGCGTTCCCGCATCGCGTCGCAACCCGGCCGGGGCGGGGCCACCGCGCCAAACGGGCCCTGACCGGATGGCTGTTCGTCCTGCCCGCCGCGGCGGTGTACACCGTCTTCGTCCTCCGGCCGCTGCTGAGCACCCTCTGGTACTCCCTCTACAACTGGGACGGCATCTCCGTCGGCAGCTGGGTGGGGCTCGGCAACTACCGCCGCGTGCTCACCGACCCGCAGCTGCTGTCCTCGATCGGGCACGCGTTCTTCCTCATCCTGTTCTTCACCGTCCTCCCGGTGATCGGCGGCCTTCTCGTCGCTGCCCTGCTCCAGGAGATCCGCATACGCGGCCTCGGAACCCTCACCCGCACCCTGCTGTTCCTACCGCAGATCATTCCCGGCGCGGCCGCGGCGGTCGCGTGGGTGTGGATGTTCTCGACCAACGGCACCGTGAACCAACTGCTCTCGGCCGTCGGCCTGGGCGGGCTCACCCGCTCCTGGCTCGGCGACTTCGACTGGGCCCTGCCCGCCGTCGGCGTCATCGGCACCTGGCTCGGCCTCGGATTCTGCACCATCCTGCTGATGGCCGGCATCGGGAAGATCGACATCTCGATCTACGAGGCCGCCCGGCTCGACGGCGCCAGCTTCCTCAGCACCTTCCGATACGTCACCGTTCCAGCCCTGCGGGCCGAGATCGGGGTCTGCGTCACCGTCACCATCATCGCCGCCCTCGCCAGCTTCGACATCGTGTTCATGTCCACCCAGGGCGGACCCGGCTACGCGACCACCGTGCCCGGCGTCCTGATCTATCAACTCGGCTTCACCGAATCCCGGGTCGGTCTCGCCAGCGCCCTCGCTGTCGTCCTCACCGGCCTGATCCTGATGGTCATCCTGCCGATCCAGCGCTTCTTCAGAGAGAAATGATCATGAAAACCTCCGCTCGCCAACGGATTCCCGGACTCGTCCTGCTGCTCGGCACCATGATCTTCTCGATCCTGCCGTTGCTCAGCATGCTGTCGGCGGCACTGCAACCGCAGGGCACCGTCCCGCTCGGGCTGTCGTGGCCGTCGAACCCGCACTGGCACAACTTCCTCGACGCCTGGCGCGTCGCGGAGGTGACACCGCTGATGGTCTCGAGCATCATCCTCGTCGCCGGCGTCGTCCCCGTCGCAGCGCTGTTCGCTGCGATGGCCGGTTACGGGCTCGGGCAGCTGCACGTGCCCGGAGGCACCGTCGTCTTCCTGCTCCTGCTGCTGGGGTTGACTCTCCCGAAGGAGGCGACGATCGTGCCGCTCTACTACCAGCTGCGCGAGATGAACCTGCTCAACAC